>JBGAOG010000029.1:0-30412 GCA_044221985.1 Phycisphaerales bacterium | reverse complement strand
GGCTTCGCTGGTCCTGACCTCCGGGGCCGCCCTGGCGCACGGACCCGACCTGCCCCCGCCCAGCGAGCTGCGGCCCAGGGCCAGGGCCCGCACGATCGACCTGCGGCCTCGCTTCACGCTCGGGCAGGAAATCCGCTTCGAGATCGCCCTCAGCGACCGCGAGATTCCCAAGCCCGGCGAGAAGCCCGCGCCCAAGCCCCAGGCCAACGCGCCCAAGACCAGCACGTTTACCGAGGAGGTTGGCCTGCGCCTCAAGGTCACGCAGGTCGATCCCGACGGGGGCGGCACGCTCGACGCGACGTTCGACTCGTTCAAGATGCGCGGCAACGGGCCCCTGGGCGAGATCGACTTCGACAGCACGCGCGCTCCCAAGCAGGGGGACCCCCTCGAGGAAGTGCTCCGCCCGATCGTCAAGACCTCCCTGAAGATCCAGGTGGACCGCGACGGGGAAGTTCGCACCATCACGCCTCAGGGCGAGGGCGGCCCGGCGGCCTCGCTGGGCCAGGCGTTCACCGGCCGGGACATGTTCCGCTCGCTCGTGGGGCCCATCTCCTCCCCGCGACGCGGTGCCACCTCCGCCAGCGTCGGGGAAAGCTGGACTGAGGAGTCGAACATGACGGGTTCGGCAGGAACGTGGACCTTGGAGGTCACCAAGACCCTCCGCTCGGTCCAGGGTTCGCGGGCCACGATCGACATGAAAGGCCGGGTCAAGCTCGATCCCGCCAGCCTGAGCGGCGCGCCGGGGGCCAACGCCAGGAGCGACACGGTGTACGACGGGCAGGCGATCTGGAACACGGAGTTGGGCATGGTGGAGCGATTCGAGTCTCGCCTGCGCAGCAGCGTGGGCCTGCTGGCGGGGATCGGAAACCTGGGCGACCTGGGCGGGGGCGCGGGCGGGATCGGCGAGGATGGCGCGGAAAGCAGCCCCTCGCTGCACGAGACCACGGTGCGCGTCACGCGCGTGGAGCGATAGGCGACGCGGGCGGTTTCGCCCAGTGAAAAGGCCCCGGGGCGTGCCCGGGGCCTTGACGCAATCGCTTGGCGACGGGGCGATCAGACGCGGCTGAGGACCTTGTCCAGCAGCGAGCGAGAATCCTGCTGTCCGAGGAAGAAGTCGGTGTTGCTGACGCTGTCGTAGGGCGACGAGAGCTGGCGCGACGCGCCGGGGAAGGCGAAGCTGCGCCGCAACCCCGCCCCGATGGTTGGCGAGTTGGACGCCTGGAAGTCGAAGTTGGCGGACGCGTCGTCGGCGCTGAGTCGCAGCCCGAGGAGCTCGCCGGCCCGGCGTGCGACGGCGCCGGTGAGGGAGTCGACGAAGGTGTCGAGGTCGTTGCGGGCGGGCGTGTAGCCGAGCATGGAGAACGACGGCACGAAGACGACACCCTCGTCGGAGAGGTTGGCGTTGAGGGGGTCGGAGTGCTGCGAGAACCCGAAGGGGTTGGTGCTGATGAGGGCCGCGTTGCGCCCGGGGAGGCTGAAGCCGAAGTCGAAGCTGGCGAAGAGGTCGGTGACGGGGTCGATGTTGCTGGAGAGGTAGACGGTGGAGAAGGGCTGGAACTCGAAGTCGGCCGGGTTGGTGGAGAATCGCACGTCGAACCCGCCGAGGGTCCCGAAGGCCGAGTTGAAGGTGGTGCTGAGCCGGGAGACGAGGTTGGCGAGGATGTACTGATCGGCGGTCTGGGTGGCGTTGACGAGCCCGCGGAAGCCGATGGCCGAGGCCGAGAACGCACTCAAATTCGTGGTCTGCCCGCCGGTTTCGAGCCAGTTGATCTGCCCGCCCCCGGTCTCGATGAGGATGTTCTGCGTGGTCTTGGTGATCGCGCCCGTGCCGGCGGTGACCACCTCGACCTGGTAGTCGGTGTTGAAGGCGCCCTGGACGTACACCGCGAACGAGCCGGGCAGTCCGGGGTTCACGGTGCTGTCGGGGGCCACGAACTCGATGTAGAAGTCGCCGTTGGCGTCGTACCCGTACTTCGTGGACCCGTTGTTGGCGATGACCCTGTTGGGCGTGGAGCCGAAGGGGAGGAAGTCCGTGGGGCTGAAGATGAGCCTGGCGTCGTCCAGGGTGGTGGACCCGGTGGTCTCGAAGAGCCCGAACTGCACCGTGCCGCGACGATCGACGGGGAGCCTGCCCGGGGCCAGGTCGGCGCCCACGAACTGGGACGAGCCCAGGTTGGCGCCCGTCCCCGCGAGCTGGACGGTCACCCGCATGATCGTGCCCGGGGCGATCGGCGCGCGATTGTTGAGGTGGAACACGTCCACGTCCGACGTGACGTCGCCCGGAACGCCAGAGTGGCCCGCGGGCCCGATGGCCGCGTTGATGTCCGAAACGTACCGCCCGTCGGTGTAGGTGGACGTGTTCCCCGCGGCGTCGCTGCCTGTGACCACGTCGTCGGTGTTGCCGGCGATGGAGTCCGCGCCCCGGCTGTACGTGAAGGTGTACCCGGCAATGCTGATCGACGCGAGGTCGTCGGCGGTGCCCAGGGTCGTGTCAAGCCCGGCAAACGCCGCCGGCAGGGGAGCGTTGACCACGCCCTTGCCGTTGCCCGCGCTGGTGGCGGCAGTGAACCCGCTGTCCCCATCCTGGAAGATCGTCACGTCCAGCGCGTAGGCGCCGACGGTGTTGGGCTCGAACGGCAACGTGGGATCGGGCACGGCGCCGGGCGTGTTGTACGTCGCGGCCTGCCCGATGACGATCGTGAACACGCCGGTCTGCTTGATCAGGTAGGACGTGGCCAGCACCACCTGCCCGGCGACGGTGCCCTGGGCGGCCGGCAGCGGGATCGCCGCCGGTTGCGTGTCCAGCCCGAAGAAGCCCTGCCCGTTGAGGTTCAGGTTCGTGATGACGTTCCCGTTGGGGTCCACCAGCGTCAGGGGCGCGTTGGCCGCCGCCCCTCGGAGCCCCGACAGGTTCAGGATCTGCCCGGCCTGGAGCGTGATGGTGTACAGGTCGGCATCGCCGTTGAAGTTGAAGTTGCGCGTGTCGTTGTCGGGGTGGTCGCCGATCACGCCCTGGATGGTGTAGGGCTTGTTGGCGTCGGCCAGGCCATCGGACTGGGCCGGGTTGTCCATGACGAGGTCGAGGCTGGCCGCGGCGTAGAAATCGACGCGTGTCGCCGTGGTCCCCGTCCCGGCCGTGATGGATTCCGCCGCGCGCTTGTCGCCGGCGTCGCCGATGATCGCGAAGCCCGAGTAGTGGTCGCCCGGGGTGGAGAACCCGTCGCCGTTGCCGTCGAGGAGGGCCCCGCGGGACTTGCCCCGCACCAGGGCCTGGTCCAGGTCGAAGCGGTAGACGCCCGGCCCGGGCACGCCCGCGACCTGGGGCAGGTTGCGGTCGGTCACCGCGCGGGAGAACGTGACGACGACCGCGTGGTCGCCCGAGTCGTACGCCAGGGAGTAGTCCACCCCTTCGATCAGGCGGATGCCCACGTCGATGGTGTTGCGCACTTCGGAGACGCTCAGCCCGGCCTTGACGCTCGCGAAGTCCACCGGCTGGTCGAACACGATGCGTGCCGAAAAGACGCCCGAGGCATCCTCCACGACGATCTCGGACGGATGGAAGGGCGAGGGCAGGAGCTGCCCGCGATCGGTCTCGAGCGCGAAGTTGCCGCGCGAGCCGGTGAACGACTGGCCCGCGATTCTCACCGAGCCGATCGAGTCCGTCGCCGCCACGCGGTACGACTCGCTGAACCGGGTCGAACCCACGCTCGAGCCGGCGATGGTGACGCTCCCGATGCTGGACTTGCCCGGCGCCACGCTGTCGTCGGGCGTCCCGAAGAACCCGTCGGGCCCGCGCAGGAACCCGGCCGTGATCGACGAGCTGGCGAAGTTCCCGGCGACGGCGACGGAGGTGATGGAGCCCGGATAGACGCCGTCCGCCGCCGCGCCCAGCCCCCCGAAGGCCGCATCGGCGCCCAGGTCGGCGCCGGCCATGATGGTGGTGCCCACCGAGGCCCCGAGCGTGACGGTGCCCAGGTTCTGCCCGACGGAGAGCACGAGCTGGTTGTTGGCGCCGGCGGTGAAGGTGGAGAGGTTCCCGCCCACGCGCACGTCACCGCGCTCGAGGGCGCCCAGGACGCTCACGCCTGTCACGTCGCGATCGACGCTGAGCGTGCCGCGCATCGCGCCGCGGAAGGTGAAGGTCCCGCCGGAGAGGGCCTGGATCTTCGCCTCGCCCGCGATGGCGGGATTGGCGTTGCCGAAGTCCCCGGCGACGGTGAGCGACGCGATCGCCCGGGCCGTCAACGACCCGCCCGCGAAGCTGGCGATGGTGGCCGTGGCCACGTCCCCGCCGATGGCGATGCGGGTGGTGCCCGCGAGGGCGCCCAGGTCGAGCGTGCCCACG
This sequence comes from Phycisphaerales bacterium, assembly GCA_044221985.1. Classification (GTDB taxonomy): domain Bacteria; phylum Planctomycetota; class Phycisphaerae; order Phycisphaerales; family UBA1924. The sequence goes on along the minus strand of JBGAOG010000029.1, from coordinate 26,067 downwards.
CCGCCGTCCACGATGATCGCGCCCGATCCGGAGATGCCGGTGGTCACGCGCAGCGTGCCCAGGGCGGCGTCGTCGTTGGTCACGATCGAGAGCCCACCCACGCTGGCGAGGGTGGAGGCGACCGTGACGCTCGAGGCGCTGGTGGTGTTGCGGAGGGTGAGGCGCCCGGTGGCGTTGTTGAAGAAAGCCTGCCCGGGCCCGCTGTACGTGACGGTCACGGTCCCCGACCCGTAGGCCATCGCCTGCCCGCTCACCACCGCGGTCCCCGGCACGCCCAGCCCCGAGTCCACGAGAGCCTCGGCCTGGGTGATGTCGGTGACTCGCGTGAGCCGCGCGTCGCCCGCGACGGACGACGACAGAGAGTCGGCCTTGGCCAGGACGTTGGTGGCGCTGCCCAGCGTCAGGGTCGCGATCGTGGACGTTCCCAGGGCGACACGGTCGTCGCCCGTGCCGTACACGCCGTCGGCGCCAGGCGACACGCCCGCGAGGAACTGGCTGTTGGTAGCCGCCCCGCCGACGGCGACGCGGGTGATCGTGCCCGACTTGACCAGGTCCGTGCCCGTGAGGATCCCGCCCGGGCGGCCGTCGGCGCCCAGGGAAACGCCCCCGGCGATGAACTGGGCCCGGTCGGCGCTGCCGCCGATGGTGATCGCGTCGATGCTGTCGCCCGCGACGAAGGCGCTGGTGTACCCGCTGGTGAAGCCGTCGCCCGAGACGCCCCCGGTGATGGCGACGTTGCGAACGGCGCGACCGGCGCGGTAGACGGCCTCGAAGGACGAGCCCGCGACGCTGACGCTGAGGATGTTCCTGCCGGCGGAGATGGTCGGGCCGTCCAGGGCCGTCGTGGCGTCGGCACCCACGGGCAGCTGGTTGCGGAAGGCGTCGTAGCGCGTGAACTGGGAGCGAGCGGGGTTGATGCCCACGTTGCCGAAGACCCCGTCCGCTGCCGCGGTGACGCGGAGCGAACGGATGTCGCCGTCGGCGTGCACGTTGCCCAGCAGGTCGCCGTTGGTGATGACGAGGGACTCGACGTCGGCGCCGAAGGCGGACACCTGGCGGCCCTTCATGAGCGAGCCGTTGGTAATGGAGACCGAGCCGATGCCCCCGCTGTAGGAGATGACGTCCCCGCCGAAATCACCCGAGACGTTCACCGAACCGATGCGCCCGAAGGCGACGACGCTGCCGGTGCCCAGCTGGTTGTTGCCCGGGACGCTGACGGCGCGCCCCACGTTGACGGCGCCGGTGATCTGCCCGCCCACGCGGATGTCGTTGTACAGCTGGCCCGAGGTGGCCGTGGCCGAGGCCAGGTCCCCGCGGACGAGCATGGCCCTCTTGCGGCCCGCGACGCCGAAGCTCCGCCCGGCCGAGAGGCTGGCGATGTTCCCGCTGATGTCGGTGGCGAGGTCGATGTCGCGTCCCGCACGCAGCGTCCCGACGTTTCCGCGCGGGGTCGTCGTGACCAGCGAGCCCACCAGGTCTCCCGAGGCGACGGTGATCGTGCCGATGGGACCGCTGGCGGAGATCGAGCCGCTGATCAGGGAGGCCGCCTGGAGGTTGCTCAGGCTCCCGTCGGGCCCGGTGATCTCGATGGTGGTGCTGGAAATCTGGCTGCCGGCCGTGATGCTGCTGACCTGACCGGAGATCGCCAGCGACGAGGAGACGATGTTGCGTCCCGCGGCGATGCTCTGGACCCGCCCGGCCGTCACCTGACTGGCCCGGATGTCGCCCGTCACCGACACGTTCTGCAGGATGTTGTCCACGTCGATCGACGAACGCACGATGTTGGCCGCGGTGATCCCGCCCGTGGCCGAGCCCGAGGCGTCGACGACCAGGTCTTCGAGGTCGCCGGTGGCCGTCAGCGAGAGCAGGTCCCCTCCGGTGGTGATCTTGTTCTCGTGGAGCTCCAGATCGCTGCCCAGGAGCGTCGAGTTGCGGGCGCCCTGGAAGGAGATGGCCTCGGCGTTGCCGGCCATCGCGATGATCGATGCGTCGAAGTATCCCCCGCCCAGCGAGAAGCCCAGCAGGTTCTCGGCGTTCAAGGTCGAGCGGAAGAAGTTGCTGGCGCTGCCGTTGAACGCGCCCACGTCGCCCGTCCGTACGTTGTCGTCGCCGTAGAGCTGCGAGTTCCACCAGCCGTCGATGTTGGTCGAGCCGATGTACGCGTCCGTGAACAGCCCGCCGTACAGCCCGATCTCCGCCAGCCCCTGGACCAGCGAGACCGGCACGGTCGCGTCGTCCACGTTCACCGCGTTCACGACGCCCGAGATCACGGCCCCCGAGGCCCTCGAGCTGCCGACGCGCTGGATGTCGTTGGCCGCGAAGATGCCCGCCCGCGCCAACGGCTCGGTCAACGAGCCGCGAAGCCCGTCGCCCACGTCGATGTCGCCCAGGTTGCCGGCGTAGATCGTCCCGACGACCCCGTCGAACCCGTCCTGGGGCGTGATCCCGTCGGAATTGGCCCGCAGCGTCGTGATCGTCGCGTTGTCGCCCTGCAGGATCACGTCCCCGATCGCGCCCGCCACGTTCACGTCCGTCACGTCCCCGTCGCGCACCACCAGCCCGTTGAGCCGCCCATCCATCGGCCCGCCGATGTCGTCCAGGAAGGCGTGCCCGGCGCCGTCATTGTCGTCGTTGACGGGGCGGTACGTGTTCGTCCCGCCCTGGAAATCGTTGTCGATCGACGTCGCCACGAAGCCCAGCGCTCCGCCCGCCTGCCCCTGCAGGCCCGCCTCCACGCCCAGCTCCACGCCCACGGACTGGGGGCCCCAGGCGGGCATCGCCGTGCTGCCCAGGTTGCCGCCCAACTGGATGTTCAGGTTCGTCAGCCCGCCCACATCCACCGACACGAGGTCGCCGCCGGTGTTGTTGACGATCTCGAACAGGGCGCCGGCCGAGTCGATGCGGTACACGTCGACCCTGGCGCCGCCCCCGATCTGGATGCGGGACTGCTCCGTGGACCCGGTGACCAGGATGCGTCCGATGCCCACCGCGCCGCCGATGCCCGTGCCGTCGATGTGCAGCGTCGCTCCGCCCGAGAGGTCCACCTGCACCAGCCCGATGGCCACGCCCTGCGACCCGTCCACCGGCAGCGAGACGATCCGCCCCAGCAGCGTGCCCGCCGCCCCGCCCTCGATCGAGAACCGCACCCGCGCGCCCCCGTCGTCCACCAGCTCCACGCTCTGGTCGCCAAGGATCGGCGTGCGCACGGTCACCACGTTCGACAGGTCCAGGCGCGGGATGTCCACGAACTTCACCTGCGAGCCCAGGCCGCTGGAGAAGGGCACCGCCCTCGCCCCGCCGTAGATCCCGCTGCGGATGTTGCCCTGCTGCCCGCTGAGCAGCGTGTCGACGGCGATCTGGTACTGCCCGGGATCGGTGTCCACCAGGAACGCCCCGACCGAAGAGCCCGGGCTGGTGCGGATGTTGACCACGTCGCCCACGACGTGGGAGGCCACCGTGAACATCCCGATGTCGCCGCGCCCGCCCGCCGAGCCGCTGCTGATGGAGAAGTCGTCGGGGTTCGAGACCGGGCCCAGGGGGTCGGTCGGGCTGTCGTGGTCCATCCCCACCCCGCCGCGGACGTCGATGCGACCGATCGCGCCGCCCACGTTGAGGATGAGGCGGTCCACGTCCCCCTCGGTGGGCCCGCGCCCCACGGCGCCGGATTGCCCCGTGACGAACTCACCGAGGTTCCCGCCCACGGTGATGCTCAGGTTGGCGCGCCCGTTGGGCGCGTTGGTGCCGAGCCCAACGTCCGAGCCGGTCACGATCTGGTAGAGGTTCCCGGGCACGGAGATCGTGGCGCCCTTGAACACCAGCGAGTTGTCGATGTCCTCGTTCGTGTTGTACGCCTGGAGGGGCGATTCCTCGGCCCCGTCCGTGCCCACGATCGCCGTCCCGATGCGCAGTGCGCCCAGGTCCCCGCTCAGCAGCGTGATCGTGGGCGCGAGGTTGTCATACCCCATCCCGCCCGCCGTGCGGATCGCCCCGACCGTCACCGGCGCCAGCCCGGCCACCGCCACCGAGTACTCCCCGTTGCCGAATCCCGTGTCGGCGCCCCCGCCGTCGGTCAGCACCAGGTAGTACTCGCCGGGCGCGTCGGGACGCCACTTGAACTGCTGGTTGAACGGCGCGCGCGCCTGCCCCCAGCTGGCGAGCTGGGGCGCCGCGATCGTCCGCCCGTCGTTGTCCACGATGCGCACCAGGCCCACGTTGCCCGTCACGTCGAACACCACGTCCCGGGTCCCGTCCACCGCGAACGCGAACGCGTCGGCCGCGTCCTCGCTGTTGATCGGGTCCCGCCCGCCCAGCTCGCCCACGATGCGCACGCCCGACGAGGCGCCGTTGATGAACTCCGCGCCCATCAGCTGGTCGTTGCGGAACGGGCCCGTGGCGAAGATCATCATCTGGTCGCCCTCGCGATAGAGAGCGCTCGCCTGACGCCCGGCGAAGTCCTCGCCCCCTGCGCGGATCCGGCGCAGGATGCCCGCCGGGGTGATCTGCGTCGCCGGATCGATCCCCAGCACGAACTCCGACTCGTAGTAGGTGTACACGTCGCGCGGGGGACGCGTCGCCGGAGAGTTGAGGTCCCCCACCACGGTGATGTCCATCAGGCTGCGCCCGCCCGCCGTGAACTGCCCCAGGGTCCGCTCCACCGCCAGCTGCCCGCCCGTATCCACCACGGGGGGCAGGGTGAACCCGGCGTTGGTGCCCGGCTCGGGCACCCACATCCCCGCATCGGTCCCGGCCACGAACTGCCCGAGGTCGCCCTTGACCGTGAACGAGCCCATCGGCGCCGCCACGTACAGCCGGTCCACCGCGCCCGTGAACACCGAGTTGCCCAGGACCATCCCGTGCAGGTACAGGCTCCCGATCGACGCCCCGTCATCCACGAACACGCCCTGGTCCGTCCGATTGAACCCGTTGCGAACGATCGGCGGATTCGGGATCTCGGGCGCGAAGCCCTCGGGGTTCCAGTCACCCAACGGGCGCACCCACGCCGACCCGATGACGAACGACCCGGGCCCGTCGGCGAGCCCGTGGTAGGTCGGCGCGGCCTGGCCCTGCGCCAGCACGGCGAACGTGCCGATGCCCGCGGTCTCCAGGTCGCCGAACATCCCGTTGAGCGAGTCCGTGAGGGTGAACGCGAAGTTGCCGTCCCAGAAGTCCGAATCCGCCGGGCGCTGCTGCGTCGGCGTGATCTTCCCCCCGATCATCGTGAACGCCGTCCGCGAGTCGGTGTTGCGGAAGTGGATCGAACCGATCCCGTCGTTGAAGTCCGGGATTCCATCGTCGTTCAGATCGACCAGCGGCAGCGAGCTCCCCCCGCTCAGCGGGGGAAGGGCGATCGTCGCGCGCATCGACCGGCCGTACAGGTCAAAGACGTCGGCCGAAGCGCCCACCGGACCGGTCATGGACACCATCACGCCCTGATCCGCGACGATGTTCCCCCCGAATCGCGAGGACGTCAACTCCGAGAACGAGAGGTCGTCGAGGCGGAACGCGGTGACGCCGCTCGACACCGGCGCCGTGAGCTGGATCTTGATCGAGTCGAAGAGGATGCGCTGCCCGGGGATGCTGCCGAAGGTGAACGTGCCCGTCCCCTGCAGCGGATTGCCCCCGACGATCGCGGCGCGGATCTGGGCCCCCGTGTACGTGGCCACGACCTGCGGGTTGACCTGCCCCAAGGTCAGGGTGACGACCGTCTGGTCCGCGAAGATGCCCGACAGATCCGCCGCGCCGTCGCCCGCGATCTGGAAGGTGACGTTCGTCGCCACCACGTACGTGCTCGGGTTGTCGCCGGAGTTGAAGAGGTGGAACTGGAAGAAGTCCCCCGCGTTGCGCGGATCGAAGCGCAGCTGCAGATCCTGCGGCGGGTTGTTGACGTCCGCGGGATTCGCCGCCACCAGCGCCCCCACCCCCGCGATCATGCTGTGCACCACCTGGATGTTCGACTGCGCGAACACCCGCCCCGACCCCAGCGCCGCCGGCGCGGGGCCCTCGTCGTTGAAGTCCTCCGTTCGCTGCTGGGGGGGCTGCTGGTCCTGCAACTGCTGCAGCAGCCCCATCCGCTGCGGGACGTACCCGAAGTACGCCGTCACCGTGCCCAGGCCCGTGTTCGGGTCCACGTCGTTGGCCGTCACCGTGAGGGCGAAGAGCAACTGGCGACGCTCGAGCACGTCCAGCCCGCCACGCTCGGCGCGACCGGCGCTCTCGACCAACCCCGCGGCGCGATCGCGACGACGGACGCTCACAAGGCTCGGACGACGGGTGTACTGGCGGTCCACGCGGTTCATGCGAAACTCCTGTCCGGCCGCGGCCGCGCCTTCGACGCCCCGCGACCCCACGATCCCTGCTGCCCGCTCACCGTGCGCTCCGGATCGCTCTCGGGCCGTCCCTCCCAACTCTCGCTCGGCTCGGGCGAAGCGATGGAAATGGACGATCCTCTCATGCGTCCGGGCGCACATGTATCCGTTGTTCGACAGGCGGCGCGGCATTCGGGTTGCCCCGCGCCACGCGCCCGCCCTCACGCCGGCGCCCCGAGAAGGTCTGACCCTCTGGCGGAAGCACCTTGGCGTCGTCGGCGGTGCCGTCGCGCGTGCGACCGACCTCCCGCCAAGTACGCAGCGTACACGACCTTGCCGATCGGCTCAACCCCGCGCCGTTCGGGATCGGGGCGGGACGGGACAACCGACAGGGTCCGTACCTGCTCCCAGTCCTTACGTGCCTCGCTCCCGCCTGTTGCCACCTTCCCGCGCTCTCTTCGATTTCCTAACACATGCCAAACCAGGAGACCAGACCTTGGAATGGTGAATCGGTTGTATCGACCTTGACGCCTGTGACGCCCGCACGCATGCCCCCGGGGCCTTGCGATCGCTACCAACCCGCAACGCCGCGCATTCCGATCCGAAGGAACATCCGGGAAACACCGTGCCCACCGAACCCACACAGACCTTGCGCGTCGCCATCGAACAGCTCTCCCAGGCCGGCGTTGTCTTCCTCGCGGTCGTCGGGCTGGTCGTGCTCATCGGGGCGGCCCTCTGTTTGGCCGGGGCCCGCCTGCTGCGCCCGATGCTGCTCGCGGGCGGGGCCGCTGCGGGGGTCGGCGTCGGGGGCCTGGTCCTGGCCCCCCACTTCGCCAGCGTGCCCGAAGGGCTCGTGCGGCTGCTGGTGCCCTTGGCCATCGGGCTGGCGTGCGGATGGGTCATCGCTGCGATCGGGTACCGCCTTTTCGTGGGCGCGCTGACGGGCGCCACGCTCGCGGCCTTGGCGGTGGCGGGCGTCCTCGCGTTCCATGCTCCCCAGCCCTCGCTCGTCCAGGCGCAAGCCTGGACTCTGCACGCCGTGGCCAACGACCCGTCGCTCGACCACCCGCGCCCGACGGCGTCAGACATGGGCGCGAGCAACTTCCTCGCGCAAGTGCGGACCGCCGGAGGGGTCGCCCTCGGCGCCGCCGCCCGGCATTGGGAGAGGATCGACCCGCGAACGCGGGCCCAGGCCGGGCTGGTGGGCGTGCTGGTGGGATTGCTCGGATTGCTGGCTGGGCTCGCGGCGCCCAAGGGCGCGGCGGTGCTGCCCACCGCGCTGATCGGGTCGGCCCTGTGCCTGGGTGGGCTGCTGGTTGCGGCGACCAGCACCCAGTGGGGCACCCACGTGGGCGAGATCGGGCTCCTGCCTCTCACTGTGGCCTGGGCGGTCCTGGCGCTGGTGGGCGCGGGCGTGCAGGGCTCGGGGCTCGCCCGGGCAAGGTCCGCACCGACGAGCTAAGGAACCCGACCATTGCTCAGGGCGCCACGGGCGCGACCCCCGAATCCTCGGGGTCGGCCTTCGCGGGCCCGGGCACGTGGACCTGCGGCAACGCCTCTTGGCGCGTGTAGGCCCCGGCGGTGGCCGACGCACGCATCAGCTGGCCCGCGGGGATCGCCAGCAGCACCACGCCCAGCCCAGCGACCGCGGCGGCCAGGGCTCGCGTCGGAAACGGCGCCGGCGTTGCCACGGGCTGGCCCTCGCCACGGGCTTCGAGCAACGGCGCGGACATCAGGCGGAGGTAGTAGAACGCCGCGATCGCCGAGTTCAGGCCCAGCACGATCACCAGCGGGATCTCGTCGGCGGCGATGGCGCTGGTGAAGAGGGGGAGCTTTCCGAAGAAGCCCAGCAGCGGGGGGAAGCCGAGCAGGCTCAGGCTGCAGAGGACCATCGCCCAGCCCAGCATGGGCTGCGTGTGCACCAGCCCGCGCAGGTCGTCGACCGTCTCCACCTCGCGGGGTTCGCCGTCGCCCCCGGGGGCCGGCGCATGCTCCAACGCCGCCAGGACACCGAACACGCCCGCGTTCATGATCCCGTAGGCCAGGAGATAGAAGAGCACCGCGGCCACGCCGTTCTGCCCGAACGTCCCGTCGCCGGGCCCGGCGATCACGCCCACGAGCATGTACCCGCTGTGCGCGATGGACGAGTAGGCGAGGATGCGTTTGACCGAGTGCTGCAGGATCGCCAGCACGTTGCCCACGGTCATGGTCATGCCCGCGACCACCCACAGGAGCACGCGCACCGGGTCGGGCAGGGCGGGCCCGCCGCCCATGGTGCCCGAGTGCTGCCAGCCCACCGCGCCCACCAGCAGGAGGATCGAGAAGAACCCCGCCGTCTTGGGCACGAAGGCCAGGAACGCGGAGACCTGCGGCGCCGCCCCCTCGTACACGTCGGCCGTGTAGAAGTGCATGGGCACCGCGGCGATCTTGAACCCCAGGCCCACCAGCGTGACCAGCACCCCGGCCAGGGCGATGGGGTTCAGCCCGTGGTCGGCGATGGCCGTGCGGATGGCGTTGAGGTTGGTCGTGCCCGTTCCGCCGTAGACGAGGGCGAACCCGAAGAGGAAGACCGCGGCGCCCAGCGCGCCCAGGAAGAAGTACTTCACGCCCGCCTCGCGCGAACGGTTGCGCTGCGTCGAGATCGTGACCATGATGTAGGTCGGCAGGCTCGTCAGCTCCAGCGCCAGGAAAAGCCAGATCAGGTCGTCGGCCCCGGCGCAGAGCATGAGCCCCGTGAGCGAGAACAGGAAGAACGCGTAATACTCGGCCCGGTTCATCCGCAGCGCGTCGTAGGCCATCTTCCCCGCGGCGATGGCCGCCTCTTCGCGCCGATCCACCGTCCCCGCCGAGAGCAGCAGCAACAGCAGCCCCACCACCGCGACGATCGTCTTGCCGTACATGGGCAGGTTGGGCAGGATCGTCTGCCCCGCCTCGGCGACCACGCCCGCGCCCACGGGCGTGGTGAGCACCGCCAGGGCCCCCGACAGGGCGATGCCCATGCCCGCCACGAACGCCGTCGACCGGCGCAGGCTCACGCTTCGCGACAGCCCCAGGACCATCACGATGCAGGTGGTCGCGAACAGCGACACCTCGGGCCACAGGAACACCAGGCGCTGCATCATGGCCGGCCCTCCCGCTCACGAATCAGGCCCGGGCCTGGCTCCGGCATCACGGCGGCCGCCCGGCGCGCCGCGTCGATCGTCGTGACCGTCGCCGACACCGGCTTCTCCAGGGCGTCGGTCAGCGGCTTGGGATAGAGCCCCAGCGCCAGGCACAGCAGCGCGAGTGGAATCAGGATGCCAATCTCGCGTCCCGTCAGGTCCCGGGGCAGCACCCCGTGGGCGTGGTCATCCGGTGAGCCATGCCCCGCCGCGTGCCCGTTGCCGTGCCCTCCGGGCTCCACCAGCGGGCCCCACACGACCTTTCCAACCATGTACAGGAGGTACATCGCGGCCACGATCATGCCCGTGCCGGCGACGGCGGCGTACCACGGACCGAGGTTCCCACCCGTGGCTCCGGGGACCTGCGCGCCGAGCGTGCCCCAGATCCCGCTGCCCCAGGCGCTGCTGGCCTGGAACGCGCCCAGGAGGCAAAGGAACTCGCTGATGAACCCGTTGAGCCCGGGCAGCCCCACGCTGGCCATCACGAAGAAGACCATGAACGTGGACCAGACGGGCATCCGCGCCGCCAGGCCCCCCAGCTCCTTCATGTTCCGCGTGTGGTAGCGCTCGTAGATCATGCCGATCATCAGGAACAGCGCGCCCGTCGAGAGCCCGTGATTGATCATGTACAGGATGCTGCCCTGCAGCCCCGTGCGGTTGAGCGAGAACATCCCCAGCATGCAGAAGCCCAGGTGCGCCACCGACGAGTACGCCACCAGCTTCTTCACGTCCGTCTGCACCCAGCACACGAGCCCGCCGTACAGGATCCCCACGATGCACAGCGTCGCCAGCAGGGGCGCGTGCTCGGCCACGGCGGCGGGCGTGAAGGGCAGCACGAACCGGAAGATCCCGTACGTGCCCAGCTTGAGCAGCACGCCCGCCAGCACGACCGACCCCGCCGTGGGCGCTTCGGTGTGGGCCAGGGGCAGCCAGGTGTGGAACGGGAAGAGCGGGACCTTCACCGCGAACCCCAGCAGCAGGGCGAACATCACGATCTGCTGCGTCGCCATCGGCAGCCCGCGCGAGGTCTGCTCCAGGGCCATGATGTCGAACGTCCATTGCCCGCCCGCCTCGGCCGCGTGACGCCACGCCACGTACACCAGCCCCGCCAGCGCGATCACCGAGCCGGTGAAGGTGTACAGGAAGAACTTGATCGCGGCCTTCTTGCGGTTGGTCGAACCGAAGAGGCTGATCAGGATGAACATGGGGATCAGCGTGAACTCGAAGCAGATGTAGAAGAGGATGACGTCCCGCGCGACGAAGACCCCCGCCATCGCGCCCTGCAGGATGAGCAGCCAGGCGTAGTACGTGCGGACCCGTTCCGTGATGGCGCTGCGCGACGCCAGCACGCAGATCGGGCCCAGAAGCCCCGTCAGCAGGATCAGCATCATCGAGACGCTGTCGACGCCCACCGAGAGCCCCAGCCCCAGCTCGGGCAGCCACTCGATCCGCGAGTCGAAGGCCATGTCGGCGCTGCCCCAGGGGAATTGAACCGCCGCCACCACCGCCAGCGCCAGCTGCGCCAGGGCGCCCAGGAGGGCCACCCCGAACGCCCGCTCGCGCCCCGCCAGCGCGGCCAAGGCGCCCAGGAGCACGGGCACCGCGATCAGTCCCAGGAGTAGCACGCGTTCAACCTCCGCGCCGGGGTGGCCCGGCCCGACCTCACAACGCCGTCACCAGCATCACGATCACCAGCAGCACCGCCAGACCCCCCGCCATGCCCACCGCGTATCCGTGCAACTCGCCGTTCTGGCTCGGGCGCAGGGCCTTGCCCACCCAGCGCGGGATCGCCCCGAACAGGTCCACCAGCCCATCCACCAGGAGCTTGTCGATCAGGTGGAAGATGTGCGACAGCACCAGCAGCGGCTTGACGATCAGGAAGTCGTAGAACTCGTCCACGTACCACTTGTGCTGGGCCCACGTGGGCAAGGAACCCAGCGCGGGCAGGAGCGCGTCGGCCTTGCTCGTGCCCGCCGTGGTGCGCCCCGCCAGGTGCAGGAAGAAGGCGATGATGATCCCCAGCGCCCCCACCGCCGCCGAGACGTAGTACATCGCCTCGTGCGGGTCCTTGCCCAGGATCGTCCCGGGTTCCTCACTCATCACCGCCGCCTGGCCCAGGGGCGTGAACGGGCGCGGCCCATGATCCGCGGCGACGCCCTCGTGCCCGCCAGCCGCCTCGTGGGTGAAGGGGGTCGAGAAGGCCGTCGTGGAACCCTGCACCAGGTCCCCCACCAGCCCGCCGTGCCCGCGGTGTTCGCCCGTGAAATTCAATCCGGCGGCGGCCAGGGCCAGCACCGCCAACGTCCCCAGGACGGTGTTGATCGCCCAGCCCGGCGCGTGGGGATGGGCGTCGTGCGCCGCGGGCGCGTGATCGTGGGCGTCGTGGCCATGGGCATGGTCGTGCCCGTGGTCGTCGTGCCCACCGTGCGCTTCCTCGCCCATCTCGTAGAGCTTGGGCCCGAGGAACACGCGGAAGAAGACGCGGAAGGTGTAGTACGCTGTCAGCCCCGCCGTGAGGAGCAGGATCCACCCGATGGGCGCCATGCCCGGCGTGACGAACGCCTCGGCCAGGATCATGTCCTTGCTGAAGAACCCCGCCGTGAACGGGAAGCCGGCCAGGTTCAGGCACCCCACGAGCATGCACAGCCCGACGACGCCCCAGCCCTTCATCCACGCCACGCCGCTGAGCTTGCGCAGGTCCAGCTGCCCGCCGAAGCCGTGCATCACGGCGCCGCAGCACAGGAACAGGGCGGCCTTGAAGAACGCGTGGGTGACGACGTGGAACACGCCGCCGACGTTCGCCAGCACCGCCAGCCCGCAGAACATGTAGCCCAGCTGCGAGACCGTCGAGTAGGCCATGATCCGCTTGATGTCGAACTGGGCCATGCCGATGGTCGCCGACAACAGCGCCGTCAGCGCCCCCACCCAGGCGATGGTCGGCAGGGCGTACTCGCTCAGCAGAAAGAGCGGGTAGGTGCGGGCGACGAGGTACACGCCGGCCGTGACCATGGTCGCCGCGTGGATCAGCGCCGACACGGGCGTGGGGCCTTCCATCGCGTCGGGCAGCCAGACGTACAGGGGCAGCTGGGCGCTCTTGCCGAACGCGCCGCCCATCAGCAGCAACGGGATCAACTGGACGACGAGGGGGATGTCCCCGAAGCGGCCCTCGCGCAGGGCCTGGGTGTACACGTCCGCCTTGGCGAAGATCTCGCGGTACTCCAGGCTCCCGAAGTGCACGAACGTCAGGAACACGCCCAGGGCCAGGAACAGGTCGCCGATGCGGTTGACGATGAAGGCCTTCTTGGCCGCGGCCACCGCGCTGGGCTTCTTGTAGAAGTACCCGATCAGCAGGTACGAGCAGAGCCCCACGCCCTCCCAACCCAGGTACAGCAGGAGCATGTTGTCGCCCATGACCAGGCAGGCCATGCTGAACACGAACAGGCAGAACGCCGCGAAGAAGCGGTTGTAGCCCTGCCCCAGGTCATGGCTCATGTACTCGCTCGCGTAGAGGGCGATGAGCGTGGCCAGCCCCGTCACGAACAGCATCCAGGTCAGCGTGAGCGGGTCGATATAGAACGAGAAATTCGCCACCAGGCGCAGCGGCGTTCCGGCCCCGCCCCCCGCCGCCAGGTCGAACCAGTCCCACGCGTGCACGACCGCGAAGCCATGGGGACCAAAGTGCGACGCCATGCCCTCCCGCAGGAGGTTCAACGTCAGCAGGAACGCGCCCGCCAGCGAGAGCACCGTCAGCCACGCGGGCAGCTTGGACCTGATCTTCATCGCCGCGCACAGCCCGGCCAGGACGCACCCCAGCATGGGCAGCAGCACGATGCCCAGCACGGGCCACATCGCGGGGGCAAATGCTCCGCCCTCGCTCGCCAGCGTCGTGATGGTCCCCAGGTTCAGCACGTCCGTCCTCTCATGCTCGCCCGATCAACCCTTGAGCTCCTGCCATTCCTCCGCGTCCAGCGTCTCGCGCCTGCGGAAGAGCAGCACCACCAGCGCCAGGGCCATCGCCGCCTCCGCCGCCGCCACGGTCAGGATGAACACCACGAAGCTCTGCCCGGTGAAGTCCAGGTGATACCGCCCGAACGCCACCAGCGCCACCCCGGCCGCCTGGAACATCAGCTCCGTGCACAGGAACATGATGATCAGGTTGCGCCGCGTCAGGAACCCGATCAGCCCGATCACGAACAGCGCCGCGGCCACGCACAGGTAGTGCGCCAGCGTCAGCGAACCCATCGGCGCGGGGTACCCCGCCTGCGCCAGCGTCAACAGCCCGCTCATGCGCCACCCCCACCGCGCGTCGAGCTCGGGTCCAGCAGGTGCCTGCCCGCGAGGTCGCGCGCCTGGGCCAGCTTGGCCTCCTCGTCGAGCTGCACCTGCTTGCGACTCAGGACGACCGCGCCCAGCATGGCCATCATCAGCAGCACGCCCGCGATCTCGATCGAGCCGGGATGCTGGCTCAGGAAATTGAATCCCAGGGCCTGCACGTTCGAGATCCCCAGGTCCTTGGGCCATTGGGCGCGGGCGATCAGCCGCGTTGAGCCGTCGGCCTTCAGCACCGTGACCGCGCCCCCCTCGCCCAGGGTCATGAGCGCATCCCCGCTCCCGGGCGCCGTCGCCACCTTCTCGTCCGCCTGGATCAGCCCCTCCGCACGCAGGTCCGACTCCACCTGCCGCGGCAATTTCACGATCAACGCCTCGCTGGGGCTCTGCTGGGCGGGCGGGACCTCGGGAATCCCCCGGAACATCATGGTGGTCAGCGCCCCGAGCATCACAAACCCAACGACCGTCGCCGCGATCGGTTCCCGCGCCGCAACGTCATACGTTGCAAGCACTTCCGTCTCGCCCTCCACCGGCGCCTGGGTCGCGAGCATGATCACGAAGAGATAGGTAATGAGGATCGCGCCCGCGTACACGATGATGAACGCGAATGCCATGAACTCCGCCGAGAGCATCAGGAATAGCCCCGCCGAAGCCAGCACCGTCATGATGAACCACAAGGCGGCGTACACCGGCCTGGGGTGCGTGATCACGCGCAGTGCGGATGCAAGTCCAATGGCCGCAAACACATAGAAGAACGGGGTCGGTCGCTCGCTCGCCCCCGCCCGGAGCGTCAACGCCAACACGATCCCGCCGCCCGCCAGCGCGGCCAAAATCGCCCCGATCACCTGGGGGCTGGTCCCGCGCCGGGGCAGTGCAAGCCCGACCCCGAGCGCTCCCAGCGCGATCAGGCCGTACAGGATGAGCGGGTTGATGATCTGTTCCACGTGGGCCTCACCCCAGCGCCCGCCGCTCGTCTCGCCTGAGGAACGTCAGTGTTCCCTCGGGCCCCAAGCAGGCCCGCGAGCACGCGCGGAGGGCAGAGGATAGAAGCGGCGGGCTCGCTCTTCAACCGCCCCTCAAAACCTCCGGTTTCCCCCGGCACTACGCTCCTGCGCGTGCCCCCGACCATCGCCACCAACGCATCCGCCGTTCCCGGCGTCCTTCCCACCGTCGGCTGGCGCACGTGGTTCCCCAACGCGCTGACGGCGCTGCGACTCGTCATCGCCGCCGGGTTTTTCGTCCTGCTCGCGGTTTCCGAGTACCACGCCCGTGACCTCGTCGCCGGAGAACCCAAGGTCACCGCCTTGCGTCCCATCTGGACCTACCTGTTCGCCGCCGCGCTGTTCGGTCTCGCCGCCGTCACCGACGCGTTCGACGGCCCGTTGGCGCGCCGGTGGAAGGTCGTCTCCAAGTTCGGGCGCGTCATGGACCCCTTCGCCGACAAGGTCCTTGTGCTGGGCAGCCTCGTCATGCTCGCCGGGCCCCGCTTCAGCACCGACCTCTCGGACGGGACGCTCTTCCATGTCAGCGGCGTGCGCCCGTGGATGGTCGTGGTCATCCTCGCCCGCGAGCTCCTCGTCACCTCCATCCGGGCCGTGGTCGAGTCCGATGGGCGCGACTTCTCCGCCGACTGGTCCGGCAAGGCCAAGATGATCCTCCAGGCCAGCCTGATCCCGCTGGTCCTCGTCCTGCTGGGCATCACCGAGGTCCGCCCCGGATCGCCCGGACGCCTCGCGATCGACGCCGCCGTCTGGACCACCCTCATCGTCACCGTCCTGAGCGCCATCCCGTACCTCTTCCGCGCCCGCCAGGCCCTCTCCAAGTAGCTCCGCCCCCTGTCCGTGCCCGCCCATCCGCTGGTGTTCCCTTTGCCCTGCTCCTCCATGCCCCCGCTCCGCCTCATCACCACTTTCGGCCTGGGCTTCATGCGCCCCGCCTCGGGCACCTGGGGCTCGCTCCCCCCGCCCATCGTCGCCGTCGCCCTCTATTTCGGCGGCTATGGCCCGGGCCAGCACCCGTGGGTGTTCAACGGCGTCATGCTCGCCATCATGCTCCTCTTCGCGTTTGCCTGCGTGAAGGATGGCGACGATGCCGAGCGACGCTGGGGGCACGATCCCAAGGAGGTCGTCGCCGACGAGACCGCCGGGCAGTGCCTCCCGCTGCTGTTGCTGCCCGCGTCGAGCATGGCGGACGTGCCGACGGCCCTGTTCACGATCCAGCTCGCGTTCCTCGCCTTCCGCGCCATGGACATCGCCAAGCCCTGGCCCTGCATGCGACTGCAACGCATCCCCGGCGGCTGGGGCATCCTGCTCGACGACCTCGTGGCCGGGCTCTACGCCGCCGCCATCGTCCAGATCGCCGCGGCGGTCGGGCTCGGGTAGGTCCGTCCACCCCCGTACCATCCCTCCCGATGGACCCCGTCTTCGACCAGCGTCGCTACCTCATCCCCTTCCGCAGCACGCTCCTCCCCCAGATCTTCACCGACACGCTCGTCATCGGGGCCGGCGGGGCCGGGCTGCGGGCGGCCATCGCCGCCAGTGATCCCGCTTCCGGGGGGCACGGCGAGACCATCGTCCTCGCCAAGGGGGACTTCAAGAACACGAACACGGCGTGGGCCCAGGGGGGCATCGCCAGCGTCATGGACGAGGCGGACACGACGCAGTCCCACCTCGACGACACGCTCACCGCCGGGGCCGGGCTCTGCGAGGCCGACGCCGTGCGCCTCGTGGTCGAGCAGGGGCCCGCGCGCGTCCGCGAGGCCATCGGCTGGGGCATGGAGGTCGACCGTGCCGCGGGGAGGCTCAGCCTGGGGCGCGAGGGCGGGCACAGCCACTCGCGGATCGTCCATTCCGGGGGCGACGCCACGGGCAAGGAACTCCAGCGCTGCCTCGTCGAGAAGGCCCGCGCCGTCGGCAAGGACAGGCTCCGCATCTTCGAGAACTGCTTCGCCCTCGACCTGATTACGCCCACCGGCGAGGTCGGCTCGCCCGTCATGGGGGCCGTCACGCACCACCCCAAGTATGGGCTGCAGGTGATCTGGGCCAAGGCGACGATCCTCGCCACCGGCGGCGCGGGGGCCCTGTTCCGCGAGACGACCAACCCGCCCCTGGCCACCGCCGACGGCCTGGCCATGGCCTACCGCGCGGGGGCCACGCTGGCGGACATGGCCTTCGTCCAGTTCCACCCCACGACGCTGTACCTCCCGGGGGCCAACCGGGCGCTCATCACCGAGGCCGTGCGCGGCGAGGGGGCCCACCTCCTCGACGACTCGCACTTCCGGTTCATGGTCGACGTCCACCCGCTGGCCGAGCTGGCCCCGCGCGACGTCGTCGCCCACGCCATCGTCCGCCAGATCGCCAAGCAGGGCGGCGGGCACGTCTGGCTCGACTGCCGGCACATCCGCAACTTCGCGACCCGCTTCCCCAGCGTGGCGGCGCTGCTCCGGCAGTTCGCCCTGGACCCGGGGGCGGACCTGATCCCCGTCCACCCCGCCGCGCACTACATGGTCGGGGGCGTGACGACGGACCTGTGCGGGCGCACCAGCGTGCCCGGGCTCTACGCCGCGGGCGAGGTCGCCAGCACCGGCCTGCACGGGGCCAACCGCCTGGCGAGCAACTCGCTGCTCGAGGGGCTGGTCTTCGGGGAGATCGCCGGGCGCGTCTGCGCGGAGATGAAGAACGGGAACAAGGGCTCGGGCGAGAGGCCCGTCGGCTGGAACGCGACCCCGCGCCCCGCGCCCGTGGCCGTCGTCAGCGACATCCGCCCCAGCGACCACGGCGAGCTGGACCTGACCGACGTGCGTTCGAGCCTGCGCAGCGCGATGTGGAAGAACGTGGGCATCGAGCGCACCGGGGCCAAGCTCCACGACGTGGGCGACATGCTCAACTTCTGGGCCCGCTACACCCTCGACAAGATCTTCGACGACCCCGCGGGCTGGGAGACGCAGAACATGCTGCTGGTGGGGGCGATCATCGCCCGCTCGGCCGCCTGGCGCGAGGAGACCCGCGGGTGTCACGTCCGCCTCGACCACCCGACGACCCAGGACCGCTTCCGCCTGCACGACCTGTGGCGCCGCGGGGGCAGCGAGAACCGCACCAGCCCCATGCGCAGCCCGGCCTCGACAAGCACGCCGGCCCAGCCCCGGACCCCCGCGGGGAGCGCCCCATGACCATCCCGCCCCCCGACGCCACGCCTCGACGTGGGCGCCTCTCCCGAGCGATCTGGTGCGCCGCGGGCGGGCTCGCCCTGGCCGCCTGCCAACGCGAGACGAAGATCGTCTCCAGCAACCCGTTCCTCGGACGCCTCCCCGGCGCCCAGACCCAGCAGCCCATCAAGGAACTTGGCTCGCCCACGCCGTCCTCGGGGGTGCAAACCTTCGGACCCGCCGCCGACCCGAGCGCCCAATCCCCCGCGCCGGCCAACGACCTGCCCAAGGACAAGGACGGGCGGCGCATCGTCGCCTGCCGCAGCGGGCGACAACTGCTTGCGAGCATCCTGATCCTCCTGCGCGAGGACGACGCCGACGCCTTCGCCCAGCAGGTTCTCTGCAAGGCCACGCTCGACGAGTACGCCCAGCGCGGGCTCGACCCCCGCGAGGCGTTCGACGCCGTCAAGGCCCGCGAGAAGGACGCCTCGAGCCTCTACCGTGCCATGCCCATGGGCGAGCAGACGCCCGGGGTGATCCTCTCGAAGGTCGGAC
Organism: Phycisphaerales bacterium; assembly: GCA_044221985.1. Taxonomy (GTDB): domain Bacteria; phylum Planctomycetota; class Phycisphaerae; order Phycisphaerales; family UBA1924. Next base: position 7,573 of record JBGAOG010000029.1, on the reverse strand, counting down.
CGGGCACGCTGCGCGTCGAGGTCACCGGCCCCTTGACGCGCGAGCTTCGCTGGCGCGGCTTCGACATGGTCCTCGAGGGGGCCACCTACCGCCTCCGCTGGTTCATCGGCGATTGAGCGCCCTGTCGACCCTCACGCGCCCACATCGATCGCCACGTCCAACTCCACGCGCTGCGCCCGCAGGCACTCGCTCGCGCTGCACGCCTGGAACGACACGAGGATCATCGGCCGACCCGTGATCGGCCCCGCCCGCTCGAGCGCGATGTCGAACTCGACGCTCCCGTGGTGCACGCGAACCGGCGCCATCCCCGCCGGCGCCAGCTCTTCCCCCGCCGGATACTCCGCGTACACCGCCACGCCAGTTCCGCCCGTGATCGACACGCGCAGCGGATGCAGCGACGCACCGCCCTCTCCCGGCTCGGCCGCCACGACGTGGTACCCCGCCGCCATCCGCAACGCGAGCGTCAGCGTCGCCGGCTCGTCCCCCGTCAGCACCACGCGATCGGCCGACGCGTACACCTCCACCGGCGTGAACTCGCTCGGCGCCTGCTCGTCCCGGCTCGCCCTCCCGCGGTCCGCATGCGCCACCTCGCCCGCCAGCAGCAGCCGCAGCAGCCCGCGCGTCCCCTCGATGCACCCCACCGGCGACTCCGCGATCGCCCGCGACCGCGACGCCAGCAACCCGCCCGCCGCCTCCCGATGCTCCGCCCCACCACCCGCCTCCGCCAGGTCCAGCAGCGCGTGCATCATCGCCGCCCCCGCGCTGGGCATCGCGCCGTCGTGCGTCGCCCGCGGCCTGACGAAGAGGGTCCCCTGCGAGGAGTCGAACCAGCTCCCGTCCTCGCCCCCGAACTCCACCCGCGCTCGCGCGGCCAGACGTGCCGCCGCTTCCAGGAACCGCCCCTGCCCCCGCCGCGCCAGCCCCGCGCACGCCGCGATCATGTGCGCGTAGTCTTCCAGCACGCCCGGCGGGCCCGACCGCCCCTCGCGCCAGCTGCGCGCCAGGCGGTTCTCCGGCGACACCATCTCCCGCAGCACGAAGTCCGCCGCGCCCATCGCCGCGTCCAGGTACCTCGGCTCGTCCAGCGCCACGCTTCCGTGGGCCAGGGCCCGGATCATCAGCCCGTTCCACGCCGCAATCACCTTGTCATCGCGCGAGGGCTGCCCTCGCCGCGCCCGCGCCGCCAGCAGCCGCGTCCCGACGCGCCCGATCCGCTCTTCGACCTCAACCACCGGCATTCCCATCTCCCGCGCCACTCCCTCGGGCCTATCCCGCAGGCGCAGCACGCTCGACGCCGGCGATTGGGGATGGTGCGGGTCCCGGAAGTTCGGCCCCTCGTGCAGGCCGAACACGCGCAGCGCAAACTCCGCTTCGTCGCCGCACGCCTCGCGCACCTGGGCCTCGTTCCACAGGTAGCTCAACCCCTCCCTCGCATCCACCTCCGCGTCGATCGCGGCGGCAAAGCCGCCGCCTTCGAGCCGCATCTCGCCCAGCACGAAGTCCATGGTCCGCCGCGCCACGCGGGCGTAGAACTCATCCCCGAACGCGCCCGCCGCCCGCCCATACGCCAGCGCCATCTGCGCCTGGTCGTAGAGCATCTTCTCAAAGTGCGGCACGGTCCACGTCGCGTCCACGCTGTAGCGGTGAAACCCGCCCGCCGCGTGATCGAAGATCCCCCCCACCGCCATCCGGTTCAGCGTGAGCTTCAAGGCCGCGTCGATCGCCTCGCGCGCCGATTCGTCCACGCACCCGCGCGCGTCGAGCAGGAACTCCAGGAAGACCGGCTGCGGAAACTTGGGCGCCACGCCGAACCCGCCGTGCACCCGGTCGTGCATCCGCAGCAGCCCGGACAGCGCGTCGCCCACCTCCGCCTGCCCCACCTCCGCCGCCCCCGCGCCGGCCTCCATCTGGGCCCGGACCGCGCCGGCGATCTCCCCCGCCCCGCGCAGCACGTCCCCCCGGCGCTCGCGCCACGCCCGCGAGACCGCCTCGATCAGCTGGGGAAAGGTGGGACGTCCCTCCAGCCCCGCCATCGGACGAGCGGACAGGTAGGTGGCGCACAGGAAGGGGCGCAGCGTGTCGGGCTCGAGGAAGATCGACATGGGCCACCCGCCGTGCCCCGTGGTGATGATCAGCGCCGCCATGCACGCCTCGTCCACGTCGGGCCGCTCCTCGCGGTCGACCTTGACGCACACGCACGACCCGTTCAGAAGCCGCGCGAGCCCCTCGTCCTCGAAGCTCTCACGCTCCATCACGTGGCACCAGTAGCATGTGCTGTACCCGACCGAGAGGAAGATCGGCACGTCCCGTCGGCGCGCCTCGGCGAACGCCTCCTCGCCCCACGCCCACCAGTCCACGGGGTTGTGCGCGTGCTGCAGCAGGTACGGGCTCGACTCCCGCGCGAGCCGATTGGGAGCGCGTCCGGCGCTCCCGGCCCTGCCATGCGTGCTCATGCGGGACGGTAGGTTCTCCGCCGCGAACGCCACGCCCAGCGCTCCCGCCGAGGGCATGGTCGTCCCGAGTCTCACCGCCGGATCGATCTACCTGCTCAGGTGCCCCAGCACGCCGTCGAAGATGTACCGGGACAGCTCCTCCTCACCGAAGGGCTCGTACACGATCCTCACCTCGGTCCCGTGCCCGCCGCGCTTGCACCGCACCACCACCCGCGGCAGGCCCTGGCGACCCGGGGCGTAGCCCACGCACCGCCCGTCCTCATCCGTCGATTCCTTCTCCGACACCGTGTACCCGTGGGAGCGGAAGTTCTCGTCCGCCGCCGCGATCACCGCGGGCACGCGCACGCCCGCCGGCAGCTCCGCGAACAGCGTCCGCCCCGAGTAGCTGGCCACCACCCGCTGGCCCGCGTACGGATGGGCGGCATACTTGGTCGAACGGCAGCCGGCCAGGGACATCAGGGCGGCCGCGGCGACGACGAGGATTCTGGTCCGGCTCATGGGTTCATCCTGAACGCCGTGCCCCGCGTCCATTCGCCCCAACGGGCGGCGGGTCGGCTCCCCAACCATAGGTCCCGGTCCTCCCCTGGGTAGCGGACACCAACTTGATCGGACGCCTCGGGCTTGCTTTACTTGGGGCCCGGTAGTTCCGGGGCCGCGGGCATGGCCGCCCGCCGGCGTAGGCGGTCATCCCCCAGAAAAGAAGGTTTGGTACGCATGGCGATTCGGGTCAAAGCGCGGAGCGGTGAGAGCACGGAGCAGATGCTCCGCCGATTCAAGAAGCTCTGCGAAAAGGAAGGGCTCCAGAAGGACATCAAGCGCAAGGAGTTCTACGAGAAGCCCTCCGAGCGCCGCCGCCGCGCCGCACGCAAGAGCGTCGCCCGCCGCCTCAAGGATGACTTCATCAAGACCGGCGAAGGGCCCTTCCAGCCCAAAGCTTGATGGCGATCCCCCGGTGGTTTCGCTGGGTCTTCCCGAAAACGAGGCCGTTCTTGCCGAGCGCCCGTGGTCCGGCCTGTCCCAGAGCCCGATCGCGGGCTCTTTGTTTCGGGTTCCGCGCGGCTCCGGGTCGATCCTCCTTGACGGTCGCCACGACCGTGGGCAAAATCGTCCCCCATCGCGCGGGCGATGGGTGTGTTCTCAAAGGGGGGCTCCGCACACGTTCCGGTGCGCGGGGTCCGTAAACAGGGAAGCGAAAACCGCTTCCCCGCAAGCAGGTACGTCGATCGGCGCTGGCCGAAGACCTCGCTGAGGAGGCAACGCTTGGACTCTCTCCTGACATTGGCGGCGGAAACGGGCGGCGCGCACGCGGGCGGGGAGGCGAACCTGCACCTGCCCGACGTCGGCACCGTGAGCTTCATGGGGATCGCGGGGGACAAGCTCCTGATGGGCGGGCTGGGCGTCTCCGCCCTGGGCATGCTCTTCGGGATCATGATCTACGCCCAGCTCAAGAAGATGCCCGTCCACAAGTCGATGCTCGAGATCTCCGAGCTCATCTACGCCACCTGCAAGTCCTACATGATCCAGCAGGGCAAGTTCCTGATGCTCCTCTGGGTCTTCATCGCCGCCATCGTCGGCATCTACTTCGGCAAGCTGGTTCCCATGGGCACCGACGCCGCGGGCGTGGCCCTCTACGGCATGCCCGCCGCCAAGGTCGCCATCATCCTCGGCTTCAGCCTCGTGGGCATCGCCGGGTCCTACGCGGTGGCGTGGTTCGGGATCCGCGTCAACACCTTCGCCAACTCCCGCGCCGCCTTCGCCGCGCTCAGGGGCAAGCCCTTCCCCTGCTACTCCATCCCCCTCAAGGCCGGCATGTCCATCGGCATGGCCCTGATCAGCGTCGAGCTGCTCATCATGCTGGGCATCCTCCTCTTCGTGCCCGGCGAGATCTCCGGCGCCTGCCTGATCGGCTTCGCCATCGGTGAGTCGCTGGGCGCCTCCGCCCTGCGCATCGCCGGCGGCATCTTCACCAAGATCGCCGACATCGGCTCCGACCTCATGAAGATCGTCTTCAAGATCAAGGAAGACGACGCCCGCAACCCCGGCGTGATCGCCGACTGCGTGGGCGACAACGCGGGCGACAGCGTCGGTCCCAGCGCCGACGGCTTCGAGACCTACGGCGTGACGGGCGTGGCCCTCATCACCTTCATCATGCTCGCCATCAACGAGAAGTTCGCCGGACCGGACTTCGCCACCATCCAGATCCAGCTCCTCGTCTGGCTCTTCGCCATGCGCATCATCATGGTCATCGCCAGCTCCCTCTCCTACTTCCTCAACGAGTCCTTCGCCCGCGCCAAGTACGCCCACGCCCCCAAGTTCAACTTCGAGCACCCCCTCACCAGCCTCGTCGTCCTCACCTCCGTCGTCTCCGTCGCCCTCACCTTCATCGCCTCCTACTTCCTCATCCCCTCCATCCACGGCGACTCCTCCCTCTGGTGGAAGCTCTCCTCGATCATCACCTGCGGCACCGCCGCCGGCGCCATCATCCCCGAGCTCGTCAAGGTCTTCACCTCCACCCACTCCGGGCACGTCCGCGAGGTCGTCAAGAGCTCCGAGCAGGGCGGCGCCTCGCTCAACATCCTCTCCGGCTTCGTCGCGGGCAATTTCTCCGCCTACTGGCTCGGCATCGCCATCGTCCTGCTCATGGGCGGCGCGTACTACATCTCCAACATGGGCCTGGGCTCGCTCATGATGGCCCCCGCCGTCTTCGCCTTCGGGCTCGTCGCCTTCGGCTTCCTCGGCATGGGACCCGTCACCATCGCCGTCGACAGCTACGGGCCCGTCACCGACAACGCCCAGAGCGTCTACGAACTCTCCACCATCGAGAGCATCCCCAACATCAAGGGTGAGGTCAAGCAGCAGTTCGGCTTCGACCCCGACTTCGAGAAGTCCAAGGAGTTCCTGGAAGAGAACGACGGCGCCGGCAACACCTTCAAGGCCACCGCCAAGCCCGTGCTCATCGGCACCGCCGTCGTCGGCGCCACCACCATGATCTTCTCGATCGTCGTGGAGCTGACGCATGGCCTGAGCGCGAACCTGGACCGGCTCTCCATCCTCCACCCGCCCTTCCTGCTCGGGCTCATCACCGGCGGCGCTGTGATCTACTGGTTCACGGGCGCGTCGACCCAGGCCGTCTCCACCGGCGCCTATCGCGCCGTCGAGTTCATCAAGAAGAACATCCGGCTCGAGGGAGCGGCCAAGGCCAGCGTGGAAGACAGCCAGAAGGTCGTCACCATCTGCACCCAGTACGCCCAGAAGGGCATGTTCAACATCTTCCTGGGCGTCTTCTTCGCCACCCTTTCCTTCGCGTTCTTCGAGTCCTTCTTCTTCATCGGGTACCTCGTCTCCATCGCCTTCTTCGGGCTCTACCAGGCCATCTTCATGGCCAACGCCGGCGGCGCGTGGGACAACGCCAAGAAGATCGTCGAGACCGACCCCCAGTACAAGAACTCCGGGCGCGGCAAGGGCTCCGACCTCCACGCCGCCACCGTCGTGGGCGACACCGTGGGCGATCCCTTCAAGGACACCAGTTCCGTCGCCATGAACCCCGTCATCAAGTTCACCACGCTCTTCGGGCTCCTCGCCGTCGCCCTCGCGGTCAGCATGAAGACCAACGGCTCGGAGCACACGAACCTGACGCTCGGGCTGACCATCGCCTTCTTCCTCGTCTCCGCCTTCTTCGTCTGGCGCTCGTTCTACGCGATGCGCATCACCAGCGAGAAGTAGTCGACGCGGGAATCCCTTCGACCCCAAGGCCCGCGCCGACGCGGGCCTTGTTCTTTTTCCACCGCCCCGCACCCGAAACCCGGGGCGCCGCCCGATTCCACCCGTGCCCGCCCGGTGCTCGCCACGACGCCCGCCAATGCACAACGCCGCGGCACTCACCGCGGCGCTGGATGGCGTTCTGGATGCGCGTTGTTCAGTTCAGGGACGCGGGCGGGATCGGGGTCGCCCGGCCATAGGGACTGCCGGGCCGCGAGGGGGCCTCGGGTGCCTTGGGCATCGGCGCGGGGATCCTCGCGTTCGGGATTGGTTCGGATCGCGCGGATTCGGGCGCGGGCGACATGGGTTTGGTGGAACGGCGCTCCCGGAGCTGATCGATGTTCCGATCGAGCTTTCCGAGGATGGCCTTGACTTGGCTAAACGATTTCTCGGACGGGCCCATCGCGTGCATCTCCGTTGCGTTGCGCGTGCCGGGAACATCGACGCCAATCACCCGGGACTTAGGAAGGACCATCGCTTCGTTCGCGGACCCGGGTGAAGCTGTTCCGTGTGTGCCGCCTGTGCCGGTCCGCGACAACCCGCGGGGCGGGCGCGTCCCCGTGTTCACCCCGGGTTCGGTTGGTGTAGCATGTGTGCCTATGGCCGAGGTGATCCTGGAAAACGTCCACAAGATCTACCCCAACGGGTTCGAGGCGGTGCGCGGGTTCAACCTGCGGATCGCCGACGGGGAGTTCGTCGTGCTCGTGGGGCCCTCGGGCTGCGGCAAATCGACCACCCTGCGCATGGTGGCCGGGCTCGAGGACGCGTCGGTGGGGACGATCGTGATCGGCGGGCGCGTGGTCAACAACGTCCACCCCAAGGACCGGGATATCGCGATGGTCTTTCAGAACTACGCGCTGTACCCGCACATGTCGGTGCGGAGGAACATGGCCTTCGCGTTGGAACTGCGCGGGCTGTCCCGCCCGGACATCGACCGGCGCGTCAGCGAATCGGCCCGGATGCTGGGAATCCAGGACCTGCTGGAGCGCAAGCCCAAGCAGTTATCCGGCGGGCAACGCCAACGCGTGGCCGTGGGACGCGCGATCGTGCGCGAGCCACGCGCCTTCCTGTTCGACGAGCCGCTCTCGAACCTCGACGCCAAGCTGCGCGTGACCACCCGCGGCGAACTCAAGGCCCTGCACCAGCGCCTCAAGACCACGACCATCTACGTCACGCACGATCAGGAAGAGGCGATGACGCTGGGCGACCGCATCGTCGTGATGAGCAACGGGCTGATCCAGCAGGCCGGGGCCGACGCACTGGAGCTGAACATCTACCACGCGCTGGCCGACCCCGACCTCAGTGGCGAGGAGCTGGAGCGGCAGGCCATCGACGTGGTCCGGACGGTCAAGGGCAGCGTG
>JBGAOG010000028.1:0-30872 GCA_044221985.1 Phycisphaerales bacterium | reverse complement strand
GCCTGGGCGACGCCGAGCGCCGCCTCACGCACCGCGAGTTCGGCGCGGAGCTGGCGGTCGTCGAGGGTGAAGAGGGTCTGGCCCTTGGCGACGGCGTCGCCCACCTTGACGCTCACGTCGAAGACCAGCCCGCCCACGGGCGTGCCGATGGCGATGTTCTGCGTGCTGGGCTCGACCAGGCCCGAGCCGGCGACGAAGCTCTCGAAGGGGGCCGAGGGCGGGGGGTTGGCCGGGGGTTGGGCGACGGGCGGCTTGCTGCCCTGGACGACGGTGTAGACGGCGACGATGACGCCGGCGATGGCCAGGAGGGGGACGATGAGCGTTCGGATCATGGGGTCTCCTCGTGGAGGATGGGTGCCGAGTCGTGGGTGGCGATGCGGTGGCCCTCGCCGCGGGTGATGCGTTCGATGTGCCCGTCGTCCATCTCGGCGATGCGGTCGGCGAACTCGAAGATGCGCTGGTCGTGGGTGACGACGACGAGGGAGAGGTCCCCTCCGGCGGCGATCTCGCGGAGCAGCTCCATCACCTTCTGCCCGGTCTTGTGGTCGAGGGCGCTGGTGGGTTCGTCGCAGACGATGAGCTTGGGCCCGTGGACGAGGGCGCGGGCGATGGCGACGCGCTGCTGCTGCCCGCCCGAGAGCCGGCCTGGGGTGTCCTTCGTGCGGTCTCCCAGCCCGACCTTGGCGAGGACTTCTCGGGCGCGGTCGATGGCCGCGGCGCGACCCATGCGGTTGATGAGCAGGGGCACGGCGACGTTCTCGGCGATGGAGAGGGTGGGGATGAGGTTGAAGGCCTGGAAGACGAAGCCGACATTGACGGCGCGGAAGGCGGTTTTCTGGGAGGCGGACATGTGGGCGAAGTCGGCGCCCAGGACGTCGCAATGCCCGCCGTCGCGGTCGAGGACGCCGGCGACGACGGAGATGAGGGTGGTCTTTCCGCACCCGCTGGGCCCGACGAGCATCATCATCTCGCCGCGCCGGACCTCGATGTCCACCCCCCGCAGGGCGCGGACGGCCGCGTCGCCCTTGCCATAGGTCTTGGTGACGCCCGCGCAGCGGACGGCGACTGGGCGCTCCGCGTTGGAGGGTGGAGCGCCGTTGGCGATCGATCGTGTGCCCGTCTCATTCATGGTTGGGACCCGTTGGACATCATGCACCCCGGAAGACGATCCCCGGCTCCAATCGCAGCACCTTGTAGAGGCTCAGGCACCCGGCCAGGAAGGCGATGCCCAGCAGGGTCAGCAGCGTGAAGGCGGGGATCTGCCAGGGCATCTGGAAGGCCAGGTCGTAGTTCTGGATGGCGATGCCCACGAGCGAGGCGACGCCGATGCCCAGCCCGAAGCTGATCAGGGTCACCGTGAGCACCTGCATGAAGATCATGGCGATCATCGTGCGCCCCGGGGTTCCCAGCGCCTTGAGGGCGCCGAAGTACCTCAGATTGTCGAGCGTGAAGTTGAAGAAAGTCTGCCCGGTGACGAGCATGCCGACGAGGAGGCCCAGCCCGATGGCCAGGCCGAAGTTGACGAGGATGCCCGTCTTCTCGACGATGAAATCGATGGTCATGCGGAGGAACTGGTCCTTGGTGCGTGCCATGTAGGGGGTGGTCTGCTGGATGCGATCGCGGACGAGCTGCGGGGACACGCCGGGCTTGCACTTGACGAGCACGAGGTGCAACAGGTTTCGCATCCGGGGGGCGAAGGTGAGGGCCCGCGTGTAGGTGGTGTAGGCCACGGGCTCCCAGAAGAAGGAGGGCTCGGAATCGAAGCTGCCGACGACGATGGCGTCGTGGTCGTTGATGGAGATCCGGTCGCCCACGAGCAGGGGCGAGTCTCCGGCGCGGGTCTGCTTGAGCTTCTTGGCGGCGTCCTTGGCGTTGATGAGGATGCCGCCGTCGCGGCGCAGGTTCTCCAGCGATCCGTCGACCATGCGGGTCGGGCCGCCGATCAGGCTGGCGTCGTCGACGCCGACGAGGATGACGTTGAGGCGCGTGCCGTCGGGCAGGCGAGCGGGGAGCCAGCTCTTGTACATGGGGACGGCCCATTCGACGCCCTCGATGCTGCGGACGCGGGCCAGGGCGGTCTGGGACATGGGCACCTGATCCTCGCTGAAGCGGACCTGCTCGTCCATGACCCAGAGGTCGGCGTTGGGCACGCTGCGGATGAACGTGCCGGTCTCGTGGATGAACCCCATGAGGATGGAGGCCTGCTGGGCGATCATGGTCGCGGCGAAGGTCATCCCCGCGACGAGCCCGAAGTATTTCAGGCGGTCGCCGAACAGCATCTTGAGAGCCAACCAGATCACGCGTGCCTTTCTCGGAGAGCGGGCCCGGGGCTGGGGCGACGACGGATCGCGCCAGCGCTCAGCCCTTGAACACGACGGCGGGTTCGAGGGTGATGACGCGGCGCATGCTGAGCATGGCGGCGAGGACGACGATGACGGTGACGGCCGACCCGGAGACGAAGAGGAGCTGCCAGATGATCTTGAAGGCGAGGGGGCTGTGCCGCATCCCGTTGCCGAAGAACGCGGCAAACCCGACGCCCAGGCCCCACCCGATGAAGCCGACGACGAGGGCCTGGAGGACGATCATGGCGAGGAGGCGTCCGTCGCTGGCGCCCATGGCCTTGAGGGTGCCGAAATAGCGGAGGTTGTCGATGGTGAAATTGTAGAACATGAACCCGGTGATGACGGCGCCGATGAGCAGCCCGAGCCCGACGGCGATGCCGAAGTTGATGGGGATCCCGGTGTTCTTCAGGAAGTAGAGGACGGTGAGCCAGCGGAACTGGTCGGAGGAGTAGGCCGCCAGCCCGGTGCGGGAGGTGATGGCCTCGCAGGCCCGCTCTGGGGACACGCCCGGCGCGGGCGCGGAGAGGACGAAGGAGAGCATCTTGCGTTCGCGGGGGGCGAACTGCATGGCTCGGGCGTAGGTGGTCCAGATGACGGGCTGGCTCTGGAAGGTGCGCGTGGCGCGGGCGATGCCCACGACGACGGCGCGGTGGTCGTTGATCTCGATGGTGTCCCCGACCTTGAGGGGGACGCGCGTCCCGTCGCGGGCGGTGCGGGAGAGGCGTTCGCGGGCGCCGATCTCGTCGACGATAACGGCGTCGGTGCGGCGGAGATCGTCGAGGCGCCCCGCGATGATGTTCTGGGGCCCCCCGATCAGGGTCGCGTCGTCGATCCCGAAGAGGTTGCAGTTCTGGAAGTGCCCGCTGTCGAGCTTGGCGCGGATCATCCCCTTGTAGAAGGGGACGGCCCAGTCGACGCCGGCGGCCTCGCGCACGCGGTAGAGCTCGGTGTCCTGGAGGGGCTTGACGTCGTCGATGTACTGGACCTTGGGGTCCATCACCCAGATGCGGGCCTGGGGCATGTCGGTGACGACCGCGAAGGTGCGCGACATGATGCCGATGAAGATGGCGCCCTGCTGGGTGATCACCATGGAGGCGAGCGTCACGCCCATGATGATCCCGAAGTACTTGCCCCGGTCGCGGAAGAGCATGCGCATGGCGATGACGATCATGGGGCCGGCTCCGGGCGCGGAGCGGCGCGCAGCCCGTCGAGGGCGGCCAGGGAGAACTCGGCGACTTCCTGGGCACGGTCGTGCATGCGCCTGGTCGAGGTGTCGCCGGGGTGGAGGCGCTCGAGGACGGCGCGGCAATTCCGGAAGATGAGGATCTGGGCGATGATCGCGCGCGCCGCGGCACGCACGCGCGGCGATCCGGGGCGCTGCCCCGGGCCCAGCACGCGCGCGACGATGCCCTCCAGGAGCTGGAGGTGGGGGCGGATGACGCCCTCCACGACCTCGTCGAGCACGCGGGTGGGCTCGACCATCTCGCGGGCCATGAGCTTGGCGTGGCGGGCCCCCCGGGCCGAATCGCTCAGGCGGGCGACCATGGTGAGGATGAAGCGTCGCAGGTCGTCCCGCGGGTCGTCGCTGGGCAGGCCGGTGAGGGGATGGGCCTCCAGCGACGACGCGGACGTCTCGCGAAAGACCTCACGGTAGAGGGCCAGCTTGCCGGCGAAGTGGTAGTTGATCGCGGCGATGTTGGCCCCCGCGCGCGCGCACACATCGCGGATGGTCGTGTCGCGAAAGCCCTTCTCGGCGAAGCACTCGGCGGCCGATTCGAGCAACTGGCGGCGCGTGTCGCCCCGGGAGCGTTCGTCGCGCCGGTTCCGGCGACGGCGAGGGGTAGTGCCGAGCTCTCCAACGGGGCGAACGGGCATTTCAAACGGATGTTTGATAGGCGGCCCGAGCAAGTCAAGGGCCAGGGCACTTGTGATCAGGGCGGGGGCGGCGCGGACCTTTTCGTGGCCTTTGCGCTTGCGTTCAACAAGCGAATCCGTACACTGTAACGTCAAGCGCTGCAACAGGTTACGGCAACGTGTCGTTCCACTGACAGCGCCACGTTCGGGCATGGACTCCGGCCCAGTGCCGCTCTCGTCGCCCAATGGCGGGCCCCCGGTGACCGCCACGCAAGTAGTTCTATCCGCAATCGAGTTCGTGCCCTGGGCACCGTTCGTGGTCGGCGTCGCGTTGGGGAGTTTGTCCGGTCTCGCGGGGAAGGTCCTGCGATGCGTCGTGCAACGGCGCGCTCGGGCCAGCGAGGCCCGGGCTCCGGCTGGGATGGGGTTGTGCGGGTCAACGGCGTTCGCCCGCGCCCCGGGCTGGGGCCATTGGGAGACGCCTCGCGCCTGCCGGATCTGGAGGTGACGGTTGGCGACGGGGAAGTCGCGGTGCTCCCTACGGCGGCGGCGTGGGAGGTGACCGGGGACGACCCCGACGAGGCGCTTCGCCGCGTGGCGGTTCGATGCCTGACCGCGCGGGGAGCGCAGGTCGTCGGTCGATGCGTGCTGGTCGGGCGCTTGGGGCGGGGATGGGTCAGGCCGACGTCAGGCGAGTTCGGCGTCGAGTCGCTCGCGGGCCGCGCGCAGGGCCTGGGCGACGGCGTGTGGGCCCGTCCCGCCGGGGGTTTCGCGCCGGGCGAGCCCGGCCTGGAGGGAAATGCGCTCGAACACGTCGGCCTCGATTGGGGGGGCCAGGCGTTTCAGATCGGCCAGGGGCAGGGCCTCGAGAGCGCAGGAGTTGGCGATGGCCTCACGCACGACGCGACCGACGATCTCGTGGGCTTCGCGGAAGGGCACCCCCTTGGCGACGAGGTAGTCGGCCAGGTCGGTCGCGTTGGAGTGCCCGCCCTGGGCCGCTCGCAGGGCCGCATCACGGCGGATCGAGAGCGTGTCGAGGATGCGCGGAACGACGCGCAGCGATACGGAGAGGTGGTCCATCGCGTCGAAGATCGGTTCCTTGTCCTCCTGCAGGTCCTTGTTGTACGCCAGGGGCAGGCCCTTGATGGTGACGAGGAGGGACGCGAGGGCGCCGACGATGCGCCCGGCCTTGCCACGCAGGAGCTCGGCGGCGTCGGGGTTCTTTTTCTGGGGCATCAGCGACGAGCCGGAAGAGACGCCGTCAGCGAACTCGACGAGCCCGAACTCCTGCGACCCGTACAGGACCAGGTCCTCTCCCAGGCGGGAGAGATGGGCGGCGGCGATGGCGCAGGCCGCGAGTGGCTCGAGGACAAAGTCGCGGTCGGCGACGGCGTCGAGGCTGTTGGTGGTGGGGGCGTCGAAGCCGAGCTCGCGGGCGATGGCGTCGCGATCGACCAAATAGGCGGTGCCCGCCAGGGCGCCCGAGCCGAGGGGGCAGACGTTGACGCGTCGGCGGGCGTCGAGGAAGCGAAGGGTGTCGCGATGGAGCATGGCCTCGTAGGCCAGGCACCAATGGGCGAGCAGGACCGGCTGGGCGCGCTGGAGGTGGGTGTAGCCCGGGATGACGGTGCCCTTCTCGCGCGTGGCCAGCCCGAGCAGGGCGGCGCGGGCGGCACGCAGCTCGGCGACGCGAGCGTCGACCCCGTCGCGGACCCAGAGGCGCAGGTCGGTGGCGACCTGGTCGTTGCGACTCCGCCCGGTGTGGAGCTTCTTGCCGAGGTTGCCCAGTCGCTCGATGAGCTGGCGTTCCACCCAGGTGTGGATGTCCTCGTCCTTGTCGCGCAGGGGCAGGGAGGGGTCGGTGGCCACGCGCTGGCCCAGGGCGCGCAAGGCCTCGAGCAGCGACCCGAGTTCCTTCTCGCTGAGCACCCCGGCGCGGTGGATGGCGTTGGCCCAGGCGATGGACCCGCGGATGTCCTGCCCGGCCAGGCGATAGTCGAACGGGAGCGAGTCGTTGATCTCGCGGAAGAGGGCGTCGGGTTGTCCTTCGAAGCGTCCACCCCACAGGGCCATGCGGATCTCCATCGCCGGTGCGGGCGATTGTACTGCGCGGGCGACGGGATCGGGTCGGGGGGACGGGGTTGTCGCCGGGCTACTTGAGACGGAGCGTCGCGACGGCGTCCTTCGCCTGGTCGATGGCGAACCGGGTCTGGTGCATCGGCCCGAAGAGCTTCTGCTCCAGGGCCTTGTCCTTCGTGGTGACGGCGCCCTTGGCGTCGATGGACCACTTGCCCAGGTGGTCACGCAGGAGCGTCAGGTACTCCGTGCTCGTCTCGCACAATCGCCCGATCTGGCGAGTGCCCATCCGCCGCTCGAAGGCCTTGAAGTCCGTGGCGAAGCGGTTGGCCTTGGCCATCGCGGCGCCGGCGTCGAGCCCGGCCTCGGTGAGGCGCGTGCGGGCCAGGGACTCGATGGACTCGAGCGTCTCGCCGACGCCCTTGGCTCGCCCGGCGATGGCCGCGATCGACTCGATCTGCCCGTCGAGGTCCTTGCGGGAGCGTTTGGGCTTGGAGGCGGCCTTGATCGCTTCGTCGCCGTCCTTGGCCAGGTCGGACAGGGCCGGCGCCAGCTCGGCGCGCAGCGCTTCGAGCACGCCGGGCGAGACGGTGTCGGGGGTTTCGGCGGGCTTGGGGCTTGGGGGCGTGGGGGGCTGGACCTCGGTGGCGACCGGGCGCGGGCTGGGGCGATCGGTCGGAGCGGGAGGCTCCGCGATGCGCGTACGCGCCGCGTCGCCGCCCTGACGCATCTGCTCGCGGGTGTGGTCTTGCTGGGCTCGCATCTGGGCCTGGCCTTGCTCGATCATGCGTTGCAGAGCTTGCGTCTTGGATAGGGCGGCGGGTTGTGCGCCCGGGGCGGGACGAGGGCGCGTGGCGGCGGCGTACGTGCCGTAGCCGAACAGCCCGACGCCGGCCAGGAGCACGAGCCCCGCGCCGAGGTTGGCGGCCCCGGGCGATCGCCGGAAGGTGAAGTACATGCCCGCGCCGACGCCCGCGGCGAGGACGAACACGATGAGGGGCCCTCCGACGACCGCGCCGAGGGTCCCGGTCCGCTTCCCGGCGGCGTAGGCGGAAGAGCCTTGCACCGCGTCGGCCATCAACCAACCTCGCCACACGAAGATCGCAATGAGGATGAGGGCGAGCACGAAGAGCAGGGGATGGATGGGCATGAAGGCGCGCGCTGGGCGTTTCATGGCCGGTAGGGTAGTGGGATCCGATCCCCCGCGAAGTCGTCAGGGCGAGGGGGCGGGGCTGGACCAGACCGAGACGAACTCCCGGTACGTGATGATCCGGAATCCGCGGGCCAGGACCAGGTCCAGTCGCCGCAGGGTCGCGCGGCGGTTCATGTACATGAGGAAGTTGTAGAAACGGTTGTTGTTGAGGTAGGGGTGCATGAATCGCTCCTGCTCGTGGTCGATGTCGCAGGGATGGAAGTAGCCCAGGACGGGGCGGCCCTGGCGGGCGGCATGGGCGAAGGCGCGTCGGACCATGAACCAGGGGAGCACGCGGAAGTAGACCCCGCCGCCGAAGGGGACGCGCAGGGCGCCGCCCGGGCGCAGGGTCATGGGGATTTCGAGGATTCGCCCCACGCGCCTGGGCGCGGGTCCGAAGCCCTCCCAGCCGTAGAGCGGGCTGCGCGCGGGGAGGACGGAGCTGGAGTAGGTGAAGCCGAGCTCGTCGAGGACGTCGTAGGCCCAGGCGCTGGCGGGCGTGAGGGAGAAGGTGGGGGCGCGGAAGCCGCGGACGTCCGACGCGCCCGCGGCCAGGAGGGCGTCGACGTTGCGTCGCAGGTCGTCGCGCAGGGCGGCGCGGTCGAGGCGGTCGATGGGGAGGTGCGTGTCGGTGTGGCAGGCGAGCTCGTGCCCGTCGGCGACGACCTCGCGGATGAGGTCCGGGTAGGCGCGGGCGGTCTGGCCCACGGTGAAGAAGGTGGCGCGGGCGTCGTGGCGGCGCAGGAAGTCGAGGTACAGGCGCGTCATGGCGGGGACGCGCTCGGCGTAGCGATCACCGCCCGGGAACATGGTGCGGATGTCCTCGAGGTCGATGCTGAAGAGGAACGTCGGGGCGGGGGGATCAGTAGGCATCGAAGTCCAGGGCCTCGAACTCGGTGGTGCTCGCCTCGATGGTGGCGTCGTCGTCCTGAAGGGGGAGGAAGATGAGGTTCAGCGGGCGGATGCGCAGGGCTTTGGGCAAATCCATGCTCGTGGGCGCGGGCTTGATCCTGCGGCTGAGACCCATCCACATGCGCGGGCCGAGGGGAGTCGCCCCCGGAGTGGCGCTGCGGATGATGCCCGCGAGCGTGGCGTCGCTCGCCACCTTGAGCACGGCCTGGATGCCCACCTTTCCAGTGGGCGCCAGCACGGCCACGCGGTTCGCGGCCCGCTGCCAGGTATATCGCCGGCCAGGGTTCTTCAGTCGCCAGGCCAGGTCCTCGGCGCTCCAGGGTCGGCGCCAGGACGTGCCTGGAGGCGTGGTGTCTGCGACGGCGCTGGGCAGGCCGATCCCGACGCGGACCTGCAGGGGACCGACGTTCTGGAACTTGAGGTTTCGGACACACCCCGGCGTGCTGTTGTCGTTGGCGACGCCGATGACGTGGTGGGCGCCGAGCTCCCTGGCCCGGGCGTAGGTGGCCTCCGCAAGGCGGACGAAGAGCCCGCGCCGCTGGTAGTTCGGATGGGTGGCGGTGTTGAGGGAGAGGGCGGCGGGAACCTCACGCCCGCGGTACTCCGCGGCGATGGGGGCGACGACGTAGTGGGCGGCCAGCGTGGAGCCGTGCCACGCGTTGAAGCCAATGATGGCGCCGCGGGGGTTCTGGAAGTAGAGCCAGTCGAGGCACTCGGGGCGGGCGATGGTGTTCTGGGGCCAGACGGTCCTGAAGAGCCCGCTGAGCGTGGCCATCTCGGCCCGATCGTTGACGACGGGGCGGACGTCGAAGTGGATCTCGCCGGCCTGCGGAGTCTCCATGTCCGCAAGAGTAGTGGCCTTGAGGGGCGCGGGGCCGGGCTAGAGGGCGAAGTGGCGGACCCGGGCCAGGGCGCCGCGCAGCTCGCCGCGGAAGTCGGGATGGGCGATGGAGATGAGGGCCTCGCCGCGCTGGCGCAGGGCCAGCCAGTGGAGGTTGACGGCGCCGTACTCGGTGACGACCCAATGGACGTGCCCGCGGGTGGTGACGACTCCCGCGCCGGGATTGAGCTCGATGGCGATGCGGGAGACCTTACCCCCTGCGGCGGTGGCGGGGAGGGCGATGATGGGCTTGCCGCCCTTGGAGAGGGCGGCGCCGCGGATGAAGTCCATCTGCCCGCCGATGCCCGAGTAGATGCGGTGCCCGAGGGAATCGGCGCAGACCTGCCCCGTGAGATCGACCTGGAGGGCGGAGTTGATGGCGACGACGCGGTCGTTCTCGCGGATGACGGCGGTGTCGTTGGTACGGTCGCAGGGCTGGAAGTGGACGAGGGGGTTGTCGTGGATGAAATCGAAGAGCTTCCTGGTGCCCACGACGAAGCTGGTGATGGTCAGGCCCTTGGCCTTGGCCTTGCGGCGGTTGGTGATGACTCCGCCCTCCATGAGGGGGAGGAGCCCGTCGCTGAACATCTCGGTGTGGATGCCCAGGTCGTGCTTGTTGCCCAGGCGGGCGAGGGCGGCGTCGGGGATGGCGCCGATGCCCATCTGGAGGGTCGAGCCGTCCTCGACCAGCCCGGCGATGAGCTCGCCGATGCGGGACTCGACGGGCCCGGGCGCGGTCAGCGCGTGCTCGTGGAGGGGGCGATTCGTGCGGATGAACGCGCTGATGCGCGTCAGGGGAACCACGGTGCGCCCGTGCGTGCGGGGCATCTGGTCGTTGATCTCGGCGATGATCGTCCGCGCGTTGTCCGCGGCGGCGCGGGCGATGTCGCACGACGTGCCCAGCGAGCAGAGCCCGTGCTGGTCGGGAGGGGAGACTTGCAGGATCGCCGTCTCGAACTTGAGCGAGCCCGAGTTGATCAACCCCGGGATGTCGGAGAGGAAGATGGGCACGAAGTCGGCACGCCCGGCGTTGACGGCCTCGCGCATCGGCTCGCCCACGAAGAACGACACGCTGCGGATCCGCCCGACCACTTCCGGGCTGGCCCACGGCGCGGGGCCCATCGTGTGCAGGTGGTACAGCCCCACGCCCGAAAGGTCCGTCCGCCGGCAAAGGGCCTCGGCCAGCGGCGTGCACGTCGCCGAGCCCCCGTGCAGGAACACGTTCGATCCGCTGGTGATCCGTGCGACGGCGTCGTCGGCCCCGCAGGCCCGCCCTTCCCATCCTTGCGACTGGCCCATGAGCGGAAAACCTCCTCGCCCCCGGTTCGCTCCTGCTCCCCGTCGAGCGGCTTGGCCATGCTAGGGCGGGCCCAGACGTTGTCGTGCCAGGCGAAGGCTGCTCAGCACCACGCTGATGCTCGATAGGGACATCATCCCACTGGCGATCATCGGGGAGAGCATCCAACCCGTCCAGGGCTTGAGGAGCCCCGCGGCCAGCGGAATCCCCAGGACGTTGTACGCGAACGCCCAGAAGAGATTCCCGCGGATCCGGCGCACCGTGGCGCGCGAGATCGTGATCGCCTCGGGCACGGCCCGCAGATCGCTGCGCACGAGCGTGATGGCGGCGGACTCGATGGCCACGTCCGTGCCGCCGCCCATCGCGATGCCCAGATCGGCGCGGGCCAGCGCGGGAGCGTCGTTGATCCCGTCGCCGACCATCGCGACGACCTGCCCGCGGGATTGCAGTTCGCCCACGTGCCGGGCCTTGTCTTCGGGGCGAGCCCCGGCGATCACCAGGTCGATGCCCACCTCGCGGGCGACCTGCTCGGCGGTGGCGCGGGAATCGCCCGTGATCATGACGACCTTCAGCCCCATCGCGCGCAGCGCGGCCACCGCCTGGGGCGCCTCGGGGCGGACCGGATCGGAGATGCCCAGCACCCCGACCACCCGTCGATCCAGCCCCACGAGCACGCACGTGCGCCCCCGGGCGGCGAACGCGGCGTCGGCGTCGCGGACCGACTGCGGCGTATCCCAGCCCTCGAACAGGTCGGGGCGCCCCAAGAGGGCGGGGCGGGAACCCACGCTCCCGCGCACGCCGGCGCCGGGGATCGCCTCGAAGGTCTCGGCATCGGCGTGGACCAGCCCTCGCGCCGCCGCCGCGTCGACGATGGCGCGGGCCAGGGGATGCTCGCTGTGGCGCTCCAGGGCGCCCGCGAGGGCCAGCACCTGCGCCTCGGTCGCGCCCGGGGCGGCGTGGATCTCGACCAGGGCCGTCCGTGCCTGGGTCAGCGTTCCGGTCTTGTCGAGCACGACGGTGGTCAGGCGTCCGGCGATCTCGAGCGATTCGCCGTTGCGGATGAGGATGCCCCGGCGTGCCGCGCGACCGGTGCCGACCATGATCGCGGTGGGCGTGGCCAGGCCCAGGGCGCAGGGGCACGCGATGACCAGCACGCTCACGCCCGCGATGAGCGCCGTGCGCAGGCGATCGTCCCCGGAGCCCAGGACCCACCACCCCGCGAACGTGACCAGCGACAGGACGACGACGACGGGCACGAAAACGGCGCTGGCCCGATCCGCCAGGCGGGCGATGGGGGCCTTGGACCCCTGGGCCTCGCGCACGAGCCTGACGATGCGTCGCAGCGTCGTTTCTTCACCGACGCGGGAAACGCGAACCAGCAGGGTGCCGCCGGCGTTCATCGTTCCCGCGCACACCACCGCGCCGGGCCCCTTGTCGACGGGCACGCTCTCGCCCGTGAGCATCGACTCGTCGACGGAGGAGGCGCCCTCTTCGACGGCTCCATCGACGGCGATTCGCTCGCCGGGGCGGACTCTCACCGCGTCGCCCACCCGGACCTGCTCGATGGGAACCTCGACCTCAAGGCCGGCGCGCAGGACGCGCGCCCTGGGGGGCTCCAAGGCCACCAGGTGCGAAATCGCTTGGGTTGTGCGTGCGGTCGCGCGGGCTTCGAGCAGTCGCCCCAGCAGCACCAGCTCGACCACCACCGCAGCCGCCTCGTAGTACACGCCCGGATGCCCGGCGTCGCCGTGGAACCCGTGTGGCCAGAGCGTGGCGGCGAGGGAGAATCCCCACGAGGTGCCTGCGCCCAGGGCCACCAGCGTGTCCATCCCCAGCGATCCGTGGCGCAGCCCTCGCAGGGCCCGGACAAAGAAGCTCGAACCGCTCCAGAACACTACCGGCGTGGCCAGGGCGAGCTGGGCCCAGAGGGACCACCCTCCTGCCAGCCAGGGCACGCGCCCGTGCGACATCGCGATGACGAGGAGCGGAACGCACAAGGCCG
Source organism: Phycisphaerales bacterium (assembly GCA_044221985.1). GTDB lineage: Bacteria > Planctomycetota > Phycisphaerae > Phycisphaerales > UBA1924. The sequence goes on along the minus strand of JBGAOG010000028.1, from coordinate 18,317 downwards.
CGCCGACGATCACTCGCGTCCGCAGGCGCCGGGCCTCCAGGTCGCGGCGCCAAGCGACGCCCTCCGCCGAGGCGTCGGTGGGTCCGCCCGGGGCACCTTCCACCGTCAGCGCGGGCAGGATGGGTTGGTACCCCGATCGCTCCACGGCCGCCGCCAGGAGTTGGGGGTTGGTGGCCTGCGTGCTGAAGCGGACGCTGGCGGTCTTGGTGGCGAAATTCACGCTGGCGGCGAGGACGCCCGGAACCTCGTTGAGGGCTCGTTCCACGCGCGCGGAGCACGCCGCGCACGACATCCCCTCGATGGGGAGTTCGAGGAGATCGTCCGGAGGAGGTATCGAGGGTGTGGACCCGGTGCTCAAGGCGGATCGTAGATCCGTGGGCCGATCCCCCGTCGGGGTTCCGCGTACGCTCGGGCGTGGCCCACGTCCCGGTGTTGCTCCAGGCAGTGCTTCGCGTGCTGTCGCCTCGGAAGGGCGAGACGTACGTGGATTGCACCGCGGGCCTTGGAGGGCACGCGGCGGCGGTGGGGGAGGTCGTCGGTGCGACCGGGACGGTCGTGCTCAACGACGCCGATCCCAAGAACCTGGCGATGGCGGAAGGTCGCGTCCGCGGCATGGCGGGGGCGCCGCGGGTCGTCGCGCTGCGGGCGAACTTCGCGGACCTGCCCCGGCTGTTGGAGGAGCGGTCGATCCGCGCCGACATGGTGCTGGGCGACCTGGGGTTCGCGAGCCCGCAGGTGGACGATCCCGCCCGGGGCTTCTCGTTCTCGCGGGAAGGACCGCTGGATATGCGAATGGACCCTTCGCTGGCGGTGTCCGCGGGGGACCTGGTGCGGTCACTTCCCGAGCCGGAACTGGCGCGGATCATCGCGGAGTTTGGAGACGAGCCGGCGGCCCGGGCGATCGCGCGAAAACTTGTCCGAGAGCGTGCTCAAAGGCCGATTATCACGACGACCGATCTGGCCGAGCTCGTGCGCGGCGTCGTGCCCCGCAGGCCGGGCGGGATCGATACCGCGACCCGGACGTTCCAGGCGTTGCGCATCGCGGTGAATGATGAGATCGGGAGCCTGGAGGCCTTGCTCGCGGCGATCCACGCGGCGGCCAGGGCGATGGGGAAGGGCGAGGGCGCGTGGCTCTCGCGCGGGGCGAGGATCGCCGTGATCTCGTTCCACTCGCTGGAGGACCGCCCGGTGAAGCGTGCATTTTCCGAGCTGGTTCGGGAGAAATTAGGGCGAGATCTCACGTCCGGCCAGATCAAGGCGTCGGCGGAGGAGGTGGGCGCGAACGTCCGCTCGCGATCGGCTACGCTACGGGCGGTTTCGGTGGGTTGAATCGCGCGACGCCCGAAGGCGTCGGGGCGGTGTTTCGAATCGATCGGCTCGTCGCATGGATGCGGTGGGCTGGATCCGGGTGTTTCCCACGGAGTCGTGCCGGTCAACGGCACAAAGCAAGGATGCGCGTCGTGACTCGTGAACTCAAAATCGCGTTGTTGATTGGCTTCTGCCTCGTCCTGGTGGTGAGCGTGTTGATCGCGGACCACCTGTCGGCGGCGCGCTCGGCGAACCTGGCGGATGCCGCCCCGGGCGTCGATACCGCGATCATCGAGCCCGAGGCGTCGCCGCCGACGACGGGCCAGGGCGAGGCGATCAAGCCCGGCCCCCTGGCGACCAACCCGGCCCGGGCGTCGGAGCCGGCAATTCCCGGCAGCATCGACAGCACGTGGAATCTCGGCGGCCAGATCGACGCGCACGCGATGGCCGGCGCGGTTCCGGTCATGACGCCCGAGTCGATGGCGGGCCTCGCGCCGGCGGGGCCCGCGTCGCTGGTCGCGGGCGAGCCGGCGCCGGTGACCATCGCGCAGGGCGTCCCGGGGACCGGGGCCGAAGAGCCGGCATCGTCGGTCGCCAGCGGGGTGGGCGATTCGGCCCTGGCGGACGTGATCAGGAATCTGGGCGGGAAGCTGGCCAACGGCGAGATCACGCCCCCTCCGGCGATGAGCACGGAGAGCACGTCGGTGATTCCCGTGGGGCCCACACGCACGACGCCCCCGGTGGAGAAGTACTCGACGTACACGGTGGCCAGCGGGGACAGCCTGTACAAGATCGCCAAGAAGGTCTACGGCAAGGGCGAGCTTTGGAAGACGCTCGCCGACGCCAACCAGGACCAGATCACGCCCAACGGCAACCTGAAGATCGGGACGGCCCTGAAGGTGCCGACGCTCGCGGGGACGCCCTCGCCCGCGCCGAGCGTCGCGGCCAAGGCCGGCAACGTCAAGGGCAAGGGCGACGCCAAGGCCGGACGCGTGTCCTACACCGTCAAGCCGGGCGACAACCTGGGGGACATCGCCAAGCGCACGCTGGGCTCCTCGCGGCGCGTGGGCGACATCCTCGCGGCCAACAAGGGCGTGCTGGACGACGCGGACTCGATCCGGGCCGGCCTGGTCATCCAGATCCCCGCCAAGTGACGTGGGCGCCTCGCGATTCGCACCCCACCGGGGCACCGCCGTGTTCGCCAAGCTCTGCGCCGTCGTCATTTCCATCGGGGTCGTGGGTTGCGCGCTGCTGGCGTTGCGGCAGTCGCGTCTCCAGGCCGCCAGCGAGCTGACGCAGGCCCAACTGCGGATCGCCGAGCACGATCGGAGCCTGTGGAGGCTGCGTGCACAGATCGCGGAGCGAACGACGCCGCGCGAGATCGAGGAGATGGCGGCGGCGTTGGGCCCGCTGGTGCCCATGGTGCCCGACGCTCAGGACGTTCCTCCCTTGGGCCCCGTGCCGGTGATCCCCGGCATGCCCGCGCCCAGGCCCAAGGTCAGGGTCGATACCGGTGGGCACTGATCCCTCGGGAGAGCACGCGTGTACGAGGCCAACGCTCAGTCCCAGTCCCGCTCGCTCGTGGTGGCGTTGGGCACGGTGGCGCTGCTGACGCTGCTGCTGGTGGGCTTGCTGGCCCGGGTGGTGCAGTTGCAGACCCGCCCCTCGCCGGACCTGCGGCAGCACATGACCAGCCGCGTGGCCGTCCGGCGTGAACTCCCCCCGCGCGGCGACGTGACGGATCGCAACGGGCGACCGCTGGCGGTGACGGCCCTGGCCAAGCGCGTGGTCCTGGATCCCACGGTGATGGACCCCAGAACGCTCGACGAGGACATCGTCCGGCTCGCCGAGGCCATCGGCGCCGACGCCGACGCCCTGGGCACCCAGATCCGCGACGCGCAGGCGACCAACACCCGGCGCGGGTCGTTCAAGCCGCCGCCGGCGCCGCGCGCTGGCGGGCTCAGGGCGCTGTTGGCGGGCGCGGGCGTGATCGACCCTCCCGCGGCACCGGCGCCCCAGGGGCTGATCGATCCCCCGGCGGGAGAGCCCTCGCCGGTCGACGCCAACCGCGGGCCGATCCGGTTCCTCCCCGTGTCGGACCTGCTGGGTGAGACCCAGGTGGAGATGGTCAAGGCGCTGAAAATCAAGGGGCTGGCGTTCGAGCAGCGTCCGCAGCGGCAGTACCCAGCGGGATCGGCCGTGGCTTCGATCGTGGGGCTGGTGAACGTCGAGGATCGCGGGGCGCTGGGGGCGGAGCTGCGCCTGCAGGAGGACCTGTCGGGTGAGTCGGGCGCGATCCGCTACACGCACGATCGCTCCGGGCGGCCCCTGTGGATGGAGCGGGGGCAGGTGCGCCCGTCCGTTCCAGGGCAGGACGTTCGCCTGTCGATCGACCTGGAACTGCAGCGCATCGCCTATGAGGAGCTGATGAAGGGCGTGGAGGACGCGGACGCGGCCGGCGGGCGCCTGCTCATCGTCGATCCGCTCACGGGCGAGGTGCTGGCGATGGTGGACATCGTGCGGGACCTGCCGGGGCTGGAACCCTTCCCGTGGCTGGACGACCCCAACGCCACGCCCGAGGCCAGGCTCGCGGCCAGGAGCTACGACGAGGCGTTGGCGAGGCGATTGGCGATGCGGGGCGCCATCCGCGATCGGTATCCGTCGCTCGTCAACCAGGGCTCCCGCAAGCGGTACATCACGATCCTCGACGCCGACGGCGGCGAGGTTCCCGCCCTGGCCCGCAACCGGTGCGTGGAGGACATCTACGAGCCGGGCTCGACGTTCAAGCCGTTCGTGTGGTCCACCATCACCGAGCTCGGGCTGCTCCGCACCGACGACGTGCTCAATACCGAGCACGGCGTTTGGGACATCCCCTACGGCAAGACGACGCGCCACATCGAGGACGTCACGAAGCGCCCGACGATGACCTGGGCCGAAGTGCTCATCAACTCTTCGAACATCGGGATGATCAAGGGGGCCCAGAAGCTGTCCGCCGAGCAGTTGCACGGCGTGTGCGCGCGATTCGGATTCGGCAAACCGACGGGGATCGAACTCCCGGGCGAGGCGGCGGGGCTTGTCACGCCGCTGTCGCGCTGGACGATCTACAGCCAGACGTCGGTGGCGTACGGGCACGAGGTGGCGGTAACGCCCATCCAGATGGCGCGCGCGTTCTCGGCGTTCGCTCGCCCCGGTGATTTGGGGGGAACGCTGCCGCAGGTCCACATGCGGGCCATCCGCCCAGCCCACGGGGGGCGGGCCTCGCCGGTGGAGTTCCAGCGCGGCGTGATCTACCGCGTCCTTCCCGCCGAGATCGCCCACCTCACGCGCCAGGTCATGACCGCCGTGGCCGAGAAGGTCGAGGCCAACATGACCGACGTGCCCGCGGCGGGTTGGCGGTACACGATGTTCGGCAAGTCGGGCACGGCGAAGATCCCGCTCTCTCCGCCCAGGGGCAAGCGGCGCCCGCCGGGACTGGCCGGGTACTTTGACGATCAGTACAACTCCAGCTTCATGGCGGCCGGTCCGACTGAAAACCCGCGGCTGGTAGTCCTGGCCGTGATCGATGATCCGGGCCCGTCCAAGATCGCGATCAAGCACCACTACGGGAGTTGGGTCGCGGGCCCGGTGGTCCGGCGGGTCATGGAGCGATCGTTGACGTACCTGGGCACGCCGGCGTCGCCGGTGGCCTCGGATGCGGTGAACCGATGAGCAGAAAGGCGGCCCGCGGGGAGCGTGGCGCAGCCCATGAAAGCGTTTTCACGATCGATTATTGGACGGGGCGTTGAGCCTGCCTTGTGGAGTTCTCCCCTCCGTTCGAGGAATTGGGCTTAGGCGCTTGGCGCGAAAGGCGCCTGGCGGTACACTCTGGACGTTTCCATCTGTTCGTTCACGTTTCCGTCGGGCCACAACCCGGCAAGAGGAGAGACAAGATGAAGAGCATCGTTTGTGGTGTGCTTGCGTTGGCGGCCCTCGCGGGAACCGTCCAGGCGCAGCCGTACTACGCCCGTGGTGATTTCAATGGCTGGTCGACCGGCAATGAACTGCTGCCGGTCGGCGGCGGCATGTACCAGGCGACGATCGGCGGGCTGACCGCCGGCGCCACCTACGGCTACAAGGCCGCAGTCGGGGATTGGTCGTACAGCGAGCCGGGCTCCAACGGGGTCATCGCGGCCAACGCGGGCGGCAGCGTCACGATCAACTTCTTCTCGGCCACGTCCTGGTCCGACGGCTGGCAGCCCTCGGCCAAGGCGCGCGTCGGCTACGTCGACCCCGGCATGTTCGGCTGGGAGCTGGTGGGCGACTTTGAGGGTTGGGGCACGACCCCGGCCTCATTGACCAACCTCGGCGGCGGGCTGTACAGCGCCGCGATCACCCTCGCGCCGGGCACCTACCAGGGCAAGTTCCGCAAGCCGGGCGACTGGAGCTACAGCATCGGCGACGATTTCGGCAACTCCGCGGCCAACCTCGGCTTCACGGTCAACCCGGGCGACACGGGCGCGATGGTCTACCTCGACCTGCCCAACGGTCGCTGGCAGATCACCTCCGTCCCCACCCCCGGCAGCCTCGCGCTGCTCGGGCTGGGCGGGCTGGTCGCCGGGCGCCGCCGTCGCTGATCGCGGCGTGACGTCCTGAGATTTTCTCGAAGGGCACGGGCGAACGCTCGTGCCCTTTGCTTTGCGCGAGCGGCGCCCGCCCGCCCGGAACATCGCCAAACGTCGGGCGCGGCGTCAGGGTGCCGGCAATGTCGGAACGGCGCGGTTCAATCCTCGCCCAGGCGTTCGACGAGTCGGTCGGCGTTGGCGATGTTGAGCATCGCCGCTCGCTGGGCGTACTTCTTGGCCTCGTTCTTCTTCCCGGCACGTTCGAGCCAGACGGCGGCGTCAAAGGCGAGGAGCCCGTTGGACGCGTCGGCGTCGGAGGCGGACACGTAGAGCGCCGCGGCCTCGGCGTTTCGGGAGAGCATGCCCAGGCACTCGCCGAGGATGGGGAGGACGGCGGGGTCGAACTTCTGCGCGTCGCCCAGGCCCGCGAGGATCTGCAACGCGTCCTCGGGGCGGTTGAGGCGCTTGAGGGCGCGCGCGTGCAGCGAACGCCAGATCAGGTTCTCGGGTTCGAGCTGGCGGGCCTTCTCGACGTGCTGCAACGCGATGCTCGGCGTGTTCTGGCGCAGCGCGATCTCCGCCAGCGTGCCCCACGTGATCGCCTGCTCGGGCTGGAGCCTGGCCGACAGCAGCAGGTTCTTCTCGGCCTCGTCGAGCTGGCCTTGCTTGAGCTGCATCTGGGCGAGGTACAGGGGTATCTGGGGGTTCTTGGGGTCGGCGACCTGGGCGGCGGCGTAGTGCTCGATGGCACGCTCGGGCTGCTCGGCCTGGGCGGCGACGGCCCCGGCCGTGAAGTCGAGCGCCGGCGAGCGCGGGCCGATCGCCACCGCGTGCTGGTACGCGCGGTAGGCCTTGGCGAACTCCCGGCGCGAGACGAGCAGTTCGCCGTAGCAGATGTTCAGGTCCTGGTGGTCGGGCATGGCCGAGAGCGCCTCGCCGAGGATTCCTTCGGCCTTGGTGAACTCCCCGGCGTCGACGCAGGCGCGAGCGGCCTGGATGGCCTTGTCCGCCTTGCCCACCAGCGCGATCGATCCCGGGCTCGGCGCGGGCTTGCCCCCCGAGCGCATGAACGCGTACACGCCCAGCCCGCCCGCGGCCAGGGCGCCCACGAGGGCCAGCGCAAGGAGGCCCTTGCCCCCGGAAGTCACCGACGGTGAGTCCGGGCGCTGGGGCGTCGGGTTGGTGTCCGTCGGATTCTGCACGTCCATGCGTATCTCCTACACTGCCTGCGTCATGTCCACCAACGCGAGCACGACATCGGGATCTTCCGCATCGTCCGCAAGTCCGGCTCCCGCAAATACTTCGGGAGCTCCTGGCGGGGCGGGGGAACTCTCCAAACAGTACCGCCCCAGCGAGCACGAGGAGCGGATTTGGGAGAAGTGGGTCTCCGCTCACGCCTTCCACGCCGACCCCGGGAGGGTCCTGGACGGCTCCGCCCGGCCCTACTGCATCCTCATCCCGCCCCCCAACGTCACGGATCGGCTGCACCTCGGGCACGCCTTGAACAACTCGCTCCAGGACATCCTCGTCCGGGCCCACCGGATGATGGGGTACGAAACCCTGTGGATGCCCGGCACCGACCACGCCGGCATCGCCACGCAGGCGGTGGTGGAGAAGCGCCTCCGCGCCAGCGGCGAGCTCAAGGGCGCCCTGCGCGACGCCATGACGCGCGACCAGTTCGTCGCCCGCACCCAGGCCTTCAAGGACGAGTACGAGGGCGTCATCACCGGCCAGCTCCAGAAGATGGGCTGCTCGTGCGACTGGGCCCGCCAGCGCTTCACGATGGACGAGCAGTGCGCCAAGGCCGTGCGCGAAGCCTTCTTCCGCCTCTTCCGCGACGGGCTCATCTATCGCGGCAAGCGCCTGGTGAACTGGGACCCCGTGCTCCAGACCGCCGTGGCCGATGACGAGTGCTTCGACGAGGAGATCGAGGGCGGGTTCTATTACCTGCGGTATCCGTTGGTCAGAAGAGACGAAGAGACTGAGAGACGAAGAGACGAAGTGAAGGATGGGAACGGTGCCGGTGCTCCGGGTTCTGCCACTTCGTCTCCGCGGAACTTCGGAACTTCGTCTCTTTCTTCTCCCGTCACTTGGAACGAGCTCGCCCGCCGCGGCTATCCCGACGCGGGCAAGCACCCGGGCGAGCAGCCGGCCTGGATCACCGTCGCCACGACGCGTCCCGAGACGTACCTGGGCGACACGGCCGTCGCGATCAACCCGCACGACCCGCGGGCCAGGAGCCTGCGCGGGCTGTTCGTGAAGCTCCCGCTGGTGGGGCGCGTCATCCCGATCCTGGAGGACGCGTACGTCGTCCTGCCCGAGGCGTACGCGCGCAACGACGAGGAGAAGGGCGACCCCAAGGCCAAGATGGCCACGGGGTTCCTGAAGGTCACGCCCGCGCACGACCCCAACGACTACGAGCTGGGGCACCGGCACAAGGCGGCGATCGAGGCGGCAGGAAACCCCGTCCTCATCAACGTGATGGCCCCCGACGGCACGATCAGCGACAAGCACGGCTGGCCCCCGGACGCCGTCGGCGACGCGAAGATCTTCCTGGGCCTCTCGCGCGAGGACGCGCGCAAGAAGGTCGTGGCGGAGTTCAAGAGCCACGGGCTCTTCGAGGCGGTCAAGCCTCACCGTCACAGCGTCAAGCACAGCGACCGGAGCAAGGCGATCATCGAGCCGTACCTGAGCGATCAGTGGTACGTGCGGGTGACGGACCCGCGGATGGCCCGGAGCGCGAATGCCGCGCTGGCAGAGGAGCAGCGGTCCGCTCCTTCCTCTACCCAATCTCGTGGGGCAGGCGTCCCGCCTGCCTCTTCCCCCTCTTCCTCTCCTATCCGGCAAGCCCTCCACATCCACACACGCCGCCTCCCCCATTGGCAGTTCGGCGGCCGTACCTACTTCATCACCTTCCGCCTTGCCCAGGGGCAACTCACGCCAGGCGAGCGAGATCAGGTTCTCGCCGCCTGCAGGCACTGGGATGGGGAGCGTTTCGAGTTGCACGCCGCCGTGGTCATGCCCGACCACGTGCATCTGATCTTCTCCCCGTTCCAGAAACCCGGCGGGGACTGGTTCGCCCTATCCGAGATCCTGCACAGCATCAAGTCGTTCACCTCGCATCAGATCGGCAAGCAGCGGGGAACAGGCGGCCAATTCTGGCAGGACGAGTCGTGGGACCGCATCATCCGGGCCGGCGAGTTCGCGGACACGCTCGCGTACGTGCTCGAGAATCCCATCAAGGCCGGGCTTGTCGGCGATTGGCAGGCCTACCCATGGACTTGGGCTTCGCAGGAGACACTCGAAGGCAAGTCCAGGTTCCCGGATCGGTGGCTTGGGATGTCCGGAGGGGAAGTAGAAGGGGTAGAAGACAGGCGGGACGCCTGCCCCACGAGGGTGGGTAGTCAAGAGGCTCCCGCTGGCGACGGGGACCTGCGGTTCTTCCCCGCCCGCTACGCCAAGACCTACGAGCAGTGGCACGACAACATCCGGGACTGGTGCATCAGCCGCCAGTTGTGGTGGGGGCACCGGGTGCCGGTGTGGAGCAAGGTCGATCGAGAGCATTCGGTGACGTCGTTGGAGCAGTTGAATCGGTTCGAGCGCGAGGGTCGGATTGCACTTTCGCTGCGGTCACCCTCCCTCGGAGAAGTAGTTGGTTCCCGCGTACCGGACATGCTTCATTGCGTTTGCGTACGGTCGGATGACGACGCGGCAGTCATCGCCCACATCGAGCGCGATGGTTTCGTCCGCGACCCCGACGTCCTCGACACCTGGTTCTCCTCCGCTCTCTGGCCCATGTCCACGATGGGCTGGCCCGAGCGGACGCCGCTCCTGCAGGCCTTCAACCCCACGTCCGTGCTCTGCACCGCGCGCGAGATCATCACGCTGTGGGTGAGCCGGATGGTGATGTTCAACAGGTACCTGAGAGACGAAGTTCCGGAGAGACGAGGAGACGAAGTGGAAGAGAAGAGGGGCGCCGCCGCCGGCACTCCGTCTCTTGGGAACTCAGTCTCCGCGTCTCTTTCCTCCGGCCCCGTTCCCTTCCGCGACGTCTTTATCCACGCCGTCATCCAGGACGGGCACGGGCAGAAGATGTCCAAGAGCCTGGGCAACGGCGTGGACCCGCTGGACATCATCGCCAGCCACGGGGCCGACGCGATGCGCTTCACGCTCTGCCACATGACGACACAGACGCAGGACGTGCGCATGCCGGTGGACCTGGTCTGCCCGCACACGGGCGAGGTCTTCGCGCCGAAGATGATCGCCAACAAGGACGGGTACACCGTGGCCGCGCCCGTCCAGGACTCGCCCAAGGACAAGTCCAAGAAGATGGTGACGGTCTACGGCGTGGCGTCGGGCGAGGCGAAGGCGACGCCGGAGATGCCGCTGGCCAAGACCACCAGCAGCAAGTTCGACCTGGGACGGAACTTCGCCAACAAGCTGTGGAACGCGAGCCGCTTCGCGCTGGGGATTCTGGAGAAGAGAGACGAAGTTCCCGAGAGACGAAGAGACGAAGTGGAAGAGGCGAAGAGCGGCGCAGCGGCCTTGGGTATTCCCTCCGGCACTCCGTCTCTTCGGAACTCCGTCTCCTCGTCTCTTCTTGATCGCTGGATGCTCTCGCGTCTGAGCGCGGGCGTGGGCGAGGCGGAATCGGCGCTGAAGGGCTACGAATTCTCGAATTACGCGACCACGCTCTACGACCTGTTGTGGCGGGACTTCTGCGACTGGTATCTCGAGGGCGTGAAGCCGACGATCGCGGGCGATGCCCGGCAGCGGGCGGTGCTCCTGAGCGCGCTGGAGACGATCGTCCGCCTGCTGCACCCGATCATGCCCTTCGTGACCGAGACGATCTGGGAGAAGCTCAAGGACCTGCCCCGCGCGGGGTTGCCGGAACTTGCCGGGGTGACGCTGGGGCCGGCGCGGAAGGGCGGGCTGCTGGCGACCGCGGGTTGGCCGTCGATCGCCGCGAGCTTGCGAGATGAGCAGGCCGAGGCGGCCTTCGAGCGAGTGCGTTCCCTGGTCACCGTCATTCGCGACGTTCGCGCCCAGAACCAGGTCCCGCCCAGGCGTCGCGTCACGCTCCACCAGCCCGTGGGCGCCGACCTGCCCGCCGACGCGGCGAACCTGGTCAAGACCTTCGCGGGCGTGGATCGGATCACCGCGGACCCCTCGCCCGTCGCGGCGGTGGCGGTGGCCTTCGAGTCCCGGGAGTGGCGCCTCTCGAACCTCCGCGACGCGGTTGCGGATGGCGGGGGAGGCAATGCGGACGTCGAAAAGGCACGCCTGGGCAAGCAGATTGCCGACAAGGAGAAGTCCGAGGCGACCCTGGCCGGTCGCCTCGCGAACCCCGGGTATGCTGACAAGGCCCCGGCCCCCATGGTCCAGCAGTCGCGGGACCAGCTCGCGGCGGTCCGCAAGGAACTCGAGGGGTTGCGTGCCGCGCTGGCGAAGCTGGGGTAGGAGACCCGCATGCGGATGAAGTTGCGAGGGATCGCCAACGCCGTGCCGCTCGTGCTGTGGCTCGCGCTGGCGGGCTGCGCGTCGTCGCGAACGGGCGCGTTCCCGGCCGTGGTGGGGGGGCAGGTCGAGGCGGCCAGCGAGCCGTGGACGTTCGAGGGGCGCAGCGGGCTGCTCCTCAAGACGCCCGCGTTCCGGATCTTCACGACGATGCCGCCGGGCTCGACGCTGGATCGGATCCCGCCGTTCCTGGAGGCGGCGCTGGAGCACTACACGACGGCGGTGGGCGAACTGCCCCGCCCGCGTTCGGCGATGGAGACCTACGTGATGCGTCGGCGCGAGCAGTGGGCCTCGCTGACCCAGCGCGTGATGGGCGACGAGGCGAACACGTACCTGCGCATCCAGCGCGGGGGATTCACGGCCCGGGGCAAGGCGGTCCTGTTCTACATCGGCCCGCGCGACACGTTCGCGATCGCGGCCCACGAGGGGTGGCACCAGTACACGCAGACCGTGTTCCGCGAGGCGTTGCCGATCTGGCTCGAGGAGGGCCTGGCGACGTACATGGAGGGCTTCCGCTGGGATCGCGACGATCCCCGCGTCGTGCGGTTCATGCCCTGGGCCAACACGGAGCGGTACGACGCGCTGCGCGAGGCCGCAGAGGAGGGGCGGCTGGTCCCGCTGGCCAGGCTGCTGGCGTCGGTGCCCCAGGACTTGATGTCCAGGCAGGCGGAGGACGCGCTGCAGTACTACGCGCAGGTCTGGGCCCTGACGCAGTTCCTGGGCGAGGGCGAGGGGGGCAAGTACCGCGACGCCCTGCACGGGATGGTGCGCGATGCGGCCGAGGGGCGCCTGACGCGACGCGTGTCGCGCGAGCGTGGGTCGCGGGCGGCGTCGGCGTTCACGTCGTCGCGTCGCGGCGCCGACGCGCTGCTGGCGTTCACCGGGGGGGAGTTGTCCCAGCTGGAGGCGGAGTACTCGCGCTTCGTGGGCGAGATCGTCCGCGTGGGCAACAAGCAGCGGATCGTGGCCGGGCAGAGCCCGATCTCCGCCGGGGCGAGGTAGGCCCCGCAGGAGATCGGCGTCCGTGCTTCAGCACGCCGTGCGCAGGCTCGCGGGGCCGCCAGATCGGGGCGCGGCTTCCCGCGGCTGGGCGAGGATGTCGAGCAAGGCATCGTGCAACGCTCGGTTGCTGGCGATGTACGTTCCCGTGGTGAGCGAGTCGGTGCCGGCGAAGCAGGTCATGCGTCCCCCGGCCTCGGGGAGGATGATCCCGAAGGGCGCGACGTCCCAGATCTTGGCGCCGAAGTCGACGCCGGCCTCGACGCGCCCCGTCGCGACGAGCGCGAGGGAGTACGCGTCGCTCCAGCTCCGCAGGCGGCGTGTGGAAGCGGCGAGGCGCTCGAAGGTGGCGGTGCGATCGGCCTTGGCCCAGGACTGGGGGCTGAGCGTGTCGACCACCGCTTCGGAGAGCTCATGCACGGGCGAGACCTTCATCCGCGCGGGCTCCAGCCGCGGCGTCTGCCACCACGCGCCCTGCCCCAGGGCGCCCCAGAGGAGCTCGTGGAGCGCGGGGAAATGGGCGACGCCGACCACGATCGGAGCGCACGCGCCCGCCGAGGGGGCGGCCCGCTCGACCGCGATGAGGTTGCCGAACGTCGGGATGCCGCGGGAGAAGGGGCGCGTGCCGTCGATGGGGTCGAGGACCCAGCGATACCCCGTGCGTCCGGGCGTCTCGCCCTCCTCCTCGCCCAGGATCCCATCGCCGGGGAACGCCGCGCCGATGTGGCGGCGGATGAGCTTCTCGGCGAGCCTGTCGGCCTCGGTGACGGGGCTGCCATCGCCCTTGAACTCGACCCAGAGGTCGCGGCGCTGGAAGTAGCGGAGCGTGGCCTCGCCGGCCTCGCGTGCGGCGGCGAGGGCGACGTCGAGGCGGCGGGAGATGTCGGGTGAGGGTGTGGTCATGGGGGAGGGCCTGCGGATCGAGCGTCAGCGATGCGTGGAGGGGGCGTCGACGCTGGCCACGTCCTCGCCCGACGGCTCGTCGCCCTCGGCGGCCCGCGGGTGCAGCGTCTCGGGCGAGAGTTCGTCGAGCCAAGCCTCGGTGTCGTCACGGGTCGCAAGGAAACCCAGCAGGTCCGAGCGCCAGCACTCCACCTCGAAGTCGACGTACCGGTCCACCCGCGACAGGATTCTCGCCTGCGCGTGGGCCGGAAGCTCGGCCAGCACGCCCCAGAACGCCTTGCCGGGGCCGTCCCCATACGCCGCCCGGTACGTCTCCCCCTTCGTGCATTCGCACCCGCCCAAGCCGAGGTCGTGCAGCGTGCACAGCGCCATGGCCCGGGTCGCCTGGGGGTCGTCCTTCTTGACGAGGTAGATCAGCTCGGCCTCGTGCTCGCCGGCCAGGCGGTCCATGTCGGTCCTCGCCTCGAACTCCCCCTCGCCGTCCACCGGCATCCCGTTCAACTCGGCAAGGAAGGCGCGATCGATGGTCGTGACGTTCGCGCGTTCGCGCCGGGCCTTCAGGAGCATGATGCCCGAGGCCGCGAAGAGGAGCAGGCTGGCGATGAACAGGGACCTCATGCACCCAACATCGACCAGCCCGCGCCGGGAGCGTGAACGCCCCCGGGAAGAGCTCCCGATCGAACCCGGGAGCGTGCATTCCCCGGTGGATCCGGCGATTCCATGGGTTCCGAGGACTCCGGGGGTTGCTACGCTGGGCCATGCTCACCGACCGCATTGCCGTCATCACCGGAGCGAGCGCCGGCATCGGCGAGGCCATCGCCAGGGACTTCGTGGCCCAGAACGCCGTGTGCGTGCTCAACGCCCGGCGCAAGGACCGCCTCGCCGCGTTCGTGCGGGAGCTGGGAGTCGAGGACGCGGTCGGCGTGGCCGGGGATTGCTGCGACGAGCGGGTGATCGACTCGATGATCGCGGCGGCGGCGAGCGACACGCTGGGGCCCAAGGGGCGCGGGGCGGACCTGGTGGTGATCAACGCCGGTCGAGGGTTGGGCGGCTCGCCCCTCACCAGCGACCCGGCCCAGTGGGACGAGATGATTCGCACCAACTACATTGGAGCGGCACGCCTCATTCGGGCGGCCAGCAAGTCGATGCTCGCCGAGATGGAGAGGGAATTGGGCGCGAGGGCCGCCCAGCCCGGGGCGCACCTGCTCTCGCGCCCGCGAGACATCGTCGTCATCGGCTCGACGGTGGGGCGGCACATCTCGCCCTTCTCGAGCATGTACGGCTCAACGAAGTTCGCGGTGCACGCCCTGGGCGAAGCGGCGCGCCGCGAGCTGGGCCCGAGAGGGATCCGCGTCAGCCTGATCGAGCCCGGGTTTGTGGAGAGCGAGTTCCAGGGTGTGGCGGGGTACGACCCCAAGTGGTTCGAGGAGGTCAAGGGCAAGATCGGCCCGGTCCTGCGGCCGACCGACGTCGCCCGCCTGGTGACGTTCGTGGTGTCGCAGCCGGCGCACGTGCACGTGAGCGACGCGTTGATCCGCCCGACGCGCCAGGACTATCCCTGACGCGGACTTTCGGCAACCGGCTCGCCAGTCCGGGCGTGCCAGCCGGGACGTGGGGCGGACGAACGGGCCATGTGGGTCGAGTTCACGACGTACGGGGTGCTTGCTCGGCCTTGGGGGCGACATTCTGCGTGCCTCGGCTGAGGTGGGGATCTCCGGAGTCGAAAAAGCGATAGCCCACGCAACGGGCGGAAGGTGCGGGCGTTTAGGGTTTTGCACGGCCATTGACTCTCATCGGATTCGTCGCTTTGATTGTCTGTTCGGAATGAGGCCGGGTGTTTCTGCGGCCTTTGGGCGGGAATGCGGGGCCCGGAAGCCTCGCCCGGCGCGAGGGCGGTTGGCGCGGCGGCGTCAAGGAGTTGGTCATGGACTTGCAACTGAACACGCTGGCGTTCGGGCCGTTGGGCACCACCGAGCTGCTGGTGATCCTCGCCATCGCGCTGATCATCTTTGGACGCCGGCTTCCCGAGGTGGGACGGAGCCTGGGTCAGGGCATCCAGGAGTTCAAGCGCGGGCTTCGGGACGCGGACGTGAATGCCGAACCACCGGCGCGCCAGGTGTACCGCGACGACTATCGCCCCGCCGTGACCGACGGTCGCGAGCAGCAGCGCCCGGCGATTCCCCCGGCGTCGGTCCAGGATGAGCGCCGCGTCAGCCGGGCCGAGAGCGTCGAGCCGCCCGCCCAGCAGCACTAACCGGGCTCGGGCCGGCGTCAATCGCCATAGATGGGTATCGGCTTGGCGAACTCCCGTGAGGCAGCCCGAGGCGCGAGAGTTCGACGGGCCATGGCGTGCGCGTCGATCGGCCTGCTGGCGGGGTGCGCCGGGCGAGGCGGCGTCACGCTGCCCGCGCTCGCCGTCGAGCACGACGACACGCTCATCGATCACTCCTGCCGCGTCGTGATTCCCCGAGGGAAGATCATCGCCGATTCCAACGGCGACGGCGTGCTGCACATCGGTGCCGATGGGATCGTCGTGGAATTCGAGGGCGAGCTGCGCGGGGCGGCGACGCCGAACCTCGATCCCGCGGGGACGACGTGGGACCAGCTCGCGGGCGTGGGGATCAGCATCGACGGGCACGCGGGCGTGACGCTGCGCGGCGTGCGCGTCGCCGGGTACAAGGTGGGCGTGCTCGCGCGGCGGGCGGACGGGCTGCGCATCAGCGGCGGGGAGTTCGTCGACGGATTCCGCCATCACCTGGGCAGCACGCCCCAGCGCGAGGACTCGGGCGACTGGCTCTGGCCACACGAGAACGACCAGCACCAGTGGCGGCAGAACTACGGCTCCGCGGTGTGCGTCGAGGATTCGCGTGGCGTGACGATCGAGCGCGTGCGCGTGCGGCGGGCGCAGAACGGGATCATGCTCGACCGCTGCGACGGCGCGCGGATCTACGACAACGACTGCTCGTTCCTGTCGGGCTGGGGCCTGGCGATGTGGCGCAGCAACGATTGCGTCATCAGCCGCAATGCGCTGGACTTCTGCGTGCGTGGGCACAGCGAGGGCGTCTACAACCGCGGGCAGGACTCGGCGGGGATCCTCTGCTTCGAGCAGTGCTCGCGGAACCTGTTCGCGGAGAACTCCGTCACGCACGGCGGGGACGGGTTCTTCGGGTTCGCGGGCAAGGAGTCGATCGATCGCGGCGGGCTGCCCGGGTGCGACGAGAATCGGTTCATTGGCAACGACTTCTCCTACGCCGTGGCGCACGGGCTGGAGCTGACGTTCAGCACCGGGAACGTGGTTTGCGCCAACCGCTTCGTGGAGGACGCGATCTGCGGGATCTGGGGCGGGTACTCGCACGAGACCCGGATCGAGGGCAACCTGTTCGAGGGTTGCGGGGGAATGGCCTACGGGCTCGAACGCGGCGCCATCAACATGGAGCACGCCTCGCGCAACGAGATCGTGCGCAACCGGTTCGTCAACAACGCGTGTGGCGTGCACCTCTGGTGGGACGACGACGGAGAGCTGCTGAAGAAGCCGGGAGTCGAGGGGCGCGGGCATGGCGTGAGCGGCAACCTGATCCAGGGCAACCGGTTCGTGATGAAGGAGGATGCCCGGTTCCGGCGGGGGACGCGGGGCGTGGGGCCGATGCTGGGCCTGCAGGTGCGATGCGACGAGGCGCGCCGGGAGATGGTGGGGCCGCTGACTTACGCGGGCAACGCGGTCGAGAGCACGCTGGATGAGGCGAGGGAATTCGGCGTGCCCGCGTGGTTGACGCTCGATTCCTCCGCGAAGAAGGTCGGAGAGCCGTCGAGCATCGACGCCCAGGTGCTGGGAACGACGCACCCGGTGGGCGGACGGGAGAGGCTCGCGGGGCGCGATCGGATCCTCATGGACGAGTGGGGGCCCTGGGACCACGAGATCCCGATGGTGCGGCTGGGCGAGTCGAGCGGCGGCAGGGTCGTGTACGAGGTCTGGGGTGTCGGAGGCGGTCTGGAGGTCCACGACCTCATCGCGGGGACGGCGCTGGAGCTGCCGCGGAGCGGCGACGCGGGGCGGCCGGTGCGATTCGAACTGCCGCCGGTGAGCGGGGGCGTGCGCGAGTACCGGTACGTGTTTGCCAGCGACGGCTGGAAGCACGAGGTCCGCGGCACGCTGGTCGGCGCGGAGTGGTTGGTGCGGTTCTTCCCGTGGGATGAGTCGTGCGATCCGAGGCAAAGCCTGGCGGCGTGGAGGGCCCGGGGCGCGAGCGATGCCGCGATGGTCGCCCGGACCGACGCGATCGAACTGCCCTTCGGCCAGGGCGGTCCGACGAGGCTGAAGCTCGCACGCGTGGAACACGCCGCGGAAGTGGGCGCGGACCACTTTGGAACGATCGCCAGCACCCGGCTGAGCCTGCCCGCGGGGGTGTGGCGCCTGACCACCGTGAGCGATGACGGCGTGCGGGTGCGGGTGGACGGCGGGACGGTCATCGAGAACTGGACCTGGCACGGCCCCACGCAGGACAGCGGCGTGTTCGATTTGGCCGAGGGCCGCGAGATCGAGATCGTCGTGGAGCACTTCGAGATTGATGGGTACGCGACGCTCGGGCTGAACATCGAGCCGGCGCCGTAGCGTGGCGTCGGCTTGGAAAGTGCGCGAGGTGGGGACGTATACTCGGAGGACCTTCGCCGAGGTAGCTCAGCTGGTTTAGAGCGCTGGATTCATAACCCGGAGGTCGGCGGTTCGAGTCCGCCCCTCGGCATTTCCGCACTCCATCGCATCCCGTCGCACCGCCCTGGCATGGTGTGCCTGTCCGCGAGCACCATCGACGCCTTCACGCCTTGCGGGTACGTCCCTGTCCAAGCCGGACGAGCGGGGGAAGCTCGCGGGCCTGACGTCGCATCACCCGCCGGACCTCATCCCGATCCAATCCCGTCCACGCGCAAGACGACGAAGGTGTGGAGGACCGGGTACCGCACGCGGCAGCGGTAGATGTCGAACTCCCGGCCAAG
>JBGAOG010000027.1:0-31192 GCA_044221985.1 Phycisphaerales bacterium | reverse complement strand
GTCTGGGCCTGGACGCGCGGGGCGAGGTACGCCGCCACGTGCATCGCGCCGACCAGGATCTCGATGCCGCGGTAGCTCCGCCGGTCGTCGACGATGAGGACGCGTGAGGGCGACGCCAGCAGGCTGCGGATGATGGGCCAGTGGATGCTCACGCGGGGTTCCCCGAAGGCCAGTAGTGGCGTCCATGCTAGCCGAACGCCGATACTGCCGCATGGGGCGCTGAGGGTGCGCCCCGGGGACTGGCGGAGGTCCGGCATGCGCGAGGGACGAACCGAACATGGCGCGAGGGTGCCCCGGGGCCTGGTGCTGGCGTGCGCCGTGATGCTCGTGGCCTCGCTGGGCGGATGTGCCGCGCGGCAGGCCACCAGGCCCGCGGCCGCGGACGACCAGGATTACGCCGCCCTGTACTCCTCGGGGCGGTACCAGAAGGCGCTGGAGGATTCGTCGCGGGTGGCCGGCTCACTTCGCGCCGCCGACAAGCCGCGGGCACGCCTGATCGCGGGGCTGTCGGCCCACGCCCTCAACCGCAACGCCGAGGCCGTCCGCTGGCTCACGCCACTGGTCGACGACGCCGATCGGGCGATCGCGGGCAAGTCGTCGGCGGCCTTGGGGCTGATCCACCAGCAACAGGGCGAGCACCCCCGGGCCGCGGCGCTGCTGGGCAAGGCCTCCAAGCTGCTCGAAGGCGACGACGCGGCGCGGGCCGCGTTGTACGCGGGCGATTCGCACGGAGCGCTGGGCGAGCGCGACCTGGCCCGGGCGATGTACGAGACCGCGAGGCGGCTGGTCCACCAGGAGCGGGGGCTCCAGGCCTTGATCGGCGACCGGCTCGCGGCGCTGCAGGCCCCGCCCTTGCTCGTGGTCCAGCCCGCCGGGAAGAGGCCGCCACAGCCACGCTCGTCCGAAGTCGCTTCCGGCGCCGTCAGGCCCGAGCCCCTGCGCGGCGCCGCCCGGGCCGCACGTCGACTGGCCGACGCTTCGCCCCCGGCCCCGCGCTCCTCGCGATACTGCGCCCAGGCGGGCGTGTACGTCTCGCTCAGCGCGGCCGTCAACGCGGCCGGGAACTTGAAGAAGTTCGGCAAGCCCCGCGTCGCCGAGTTCCGCGACTCCTTCGGGAGGCGGCTCTACGGCGTGCGCCTCGGCAACTACTCGGACCCCAACCAGGCCGAGGCGCTGTGCCGCAAGATCGGCCGTTCGGCCTGCGTCGCGCCGATCGAGGAGCGGTAGCCCCCTCAGCGCCGAGCGCTTTGCCCGCCTGGCGTCGGACGCTTCGCCCGTGGTCTCAACACGCCCGCGCGATGCCGCCCCCGCTAGGGCCCCGTGTACACGCCGTCGTCCCACGAGCGGGGGTCGACCAGCCAGGCCGCCGGCTTGTGGGCCGCGTGGGCGTCGAGGAAGAGGGCGTTGGCGCCCTGGCCATGACGCGTGGGACCCAGGCGGAAGTCCGTGCTGCCGCTGGTGATGTGGCGCGCGAGCCAGGCGTCGTAGCACTGCCCGAGGTCCAGGTCCGTCGGGCCCAGCGTGCGCCACACGTTGAGCAGCGCGTCCCCGGGGTCCAGCGACAGGTCCGCCAGGTACACGAAGCGATCTGGCCAGGGCGAGGACGACGCGAGCATCGGCCCGCGGCGAAAGGCCGGGTCGGTCGTGCCCCGCTCGTCGGGCACCCCGGGCGAAAGGAACGCGAAGCCGTTCGCGATGAAGTGGACGCGGTGGCTGGTCCCAACGCTCTCGCGGCGCGACGCGCAGCGGTAGTACGGGGCGTTGAGGAACTGGTCGTTGGGGTCGGCGTCGGGGCTCACCTCGGGGTCAAGGTACGGACGAAGGGCCACGTTCCACGCGATCCGGTCGCGGTACGTCTGCGCCGTGGTCCCCGTCGTGCTCTCGCGTGGGATGATCCCGCGGTTGGCGTCGGCGTACATCCACAGGGCCGCGCCGATCTGACGCTGCGTGGACAGGCACGCGATCGCCCGGGCCGACTCACGGGCCTTGCCCAGCGCGGGCAACAGCACCCCGATCAACAAGGCAATGATCGCGGTCACCACCAGCAGCTCGATGAGCGTGAAGGCGCGCCGCCGGGGCGAGTGGTTTGAGCGGTCCATCGCGGCCTCCGACCCCAGGTGCCGCCGATCGGTACAAGCGTAGGGGGGTCGCCCGCGCCTCCCATAGACTCCCCGGCGATGTCGCGCCACGCTCGCCCCATCCTGCTGCTGGTGCTGGCGTTGGGCTCGTGCGAGCGGACGGACGGGCCGCGCGAGTCGATCACCGTCTTCGCCGCCGCCAGCACGGGCGACGTGATCACGCAGGCCGCCGCGCGCTTCGAGGCGACCCGGCCCGTGCGCGTCGTAGCGAACTTCGCGAGCTCGTCGGACCTGGCGCGCCAGATCAAGCGCGGGGCGCCCGCGGATGTGTTCCTCTCCGCAGACCAGGCCTGGATGGACGACCTGGAAAAGGCCGGCGCCCTCGCCCCGGGCACGCGCCGGGACCTGCTGGGCAACGCCCTGGTCCTCATCGCGTCGGCGGGGGCCCCGTTCCAGGCCCGCCCCGAACGCGGATTCGACCTCGCGGGTGTGCTGCCCGAGTCCCGGCCCCGGCGTATCGCCATCGCCGACCCCTCGCACGTTCCCGCCGGGCGTTACGCGAGGCAGGCCCTGCGGCACCTGGGCTGGTGGGCCGGCGTCGAGCCGCTGGTGATCCCGGCCGCGGACGTCCGCGGGGCCCTCCGCCGGGTCGAGATGGGCGAGGCCGGCGCGGGCATCGTGTATGCCACCGACGCCCGTACCTCGCCAAACGTCGTGGTGGTGCTCGCGTTCGGGGCGGATTCACACGAGCCCGTGGCGTATTCCGTGGCGCTGACCGCGCGGGCCTCGCCGCGGGCGGCCGAGTTCCTCGAGTTCCTCGCTTCTCCCCCGGCGACGGGGATCTTCGAGCGCGCCGGGTTCCTCGTGCCGGCGCCGCGGGGCCCTTCGTCCGCGCCGCCATGACGCGCGCGGCCGGTGGCGCGCCCCCGCGTCTAGGATGCCTCGACCACGATCGTCCATCCGCGAACCCATGGCCAACTTCTCCGTTCCTCCCAACCCCTCGATCCCCCTGGCCATCGCCTACGAGGACGAGGCGCTGCTCGTGGTGGAGAAGCCCGCGCGACTCGTGACCCAGCCGGGCCGGGGGCACGAGGACGACACCCTCCTCAACGCCCTCTTCGCCCGCCACGGGCAGAAGCTCCAGAACCTCGGAGCGGCCCGCGACTTTGGCCTGCTCCATCGCCTCGACCGCGAGACCAGCGGGCTGCTCGTCGTCGCCCTGCACGCCCGCGCCTACGACGCCCTCCGCAAGGCCTTCGAAGGACGCGAGGTCCGCAAGTTCTACTGGGCGGTCGTGGCCAAGGCCCCGCCGCGAGAAAAGGGTGTCATCCGCCGACCGATCCAGGAGTTCGACGCCCCTCCCCGCGGACGCGAGAAGACCATGCGACTGGCCCGCGTCTCCTCGGGCGGCAAGGAGTCCGTGACCGCGTATCGCGTGCTGGCGGCCGGAAACGCCGGCGCGCTCCTGGAGTGCCGCCCGGTCACCGGGCGATTGCACCAGGTGCGTGTGCACCTCACGTCCATCGGGTGCCCGATCCTGGGCGACGGGTTGTACGCCCCGCCCGCGTACGCCGCCGCCTCGCCGCGCCTGGCCCTCCACGCCCACAGGCTGGCCTTCGAGCACCCGACCAGCGGGCGGGTGTTGGACGTGCGCACCGACTGGCCCGGGGACCTCAAGGGCGTGCTCAAGACGCTCGGGCTGCCCAGGCCGCGCGCCGAGGACGCCGAGTAGAGCGCGGAGCTTGCGTCTCCGCCCGCGGAGCCAATGGCGAGAGATTCCGGACGCTCCCGGGCCATCGGTTGCGTTCCCACGGGCGCCTCCCCCCATAGCATCCGCCTCCATGGCCCTGCCACTGCCCAACGCGGACGAACGGCGCGCACCCACGGCGCGATCCGCTCGCGCTGCCCGGTCTCCAAGCCCGGCGCGCCGGCAACTCCGACGCTTGGCCCTGGCGGCCGGCGCGGCCTGGTGCTTCGCGGGCCCCGCGTGGGCCCAAGGGCCCGCCGCCGGCGCGGGCCAGGCGCGCCATGGCACGCCCATCCAGACGCTGGGAGCGTCGTCGACCGACCCCGCCAGCATCACCGGGCGGGACTTCGCCGGCCTGACCCTGCCCTTGCAGCCGCGCCGCGGCGAGCTGTCCTTCTCCGCGGCGCGGGCCTGGGCCTGGCGCGAGGGTCGCACGCAGAGACTCGCCATGGAAGGGGACGTGGCGATCCGGATCGACACGATCGACTTCACCGCCAAGCGTGCCGTCGTGTGGCTCGAGGCCGTGCGGACGCCCTCCGACCAGGACGTGCAGTACCAGGTCTATTGCTACCTGGACGCCGTGGGCTCCGCGGCCGGAGCGGGGGGCGCGATCGTCCTGTCGGGGCAGCGCCTTCCCGTGCGGGCGATGGTGGCGCCCCCGGGTGGGGCGAAGATGCACGTGGACGCGGTAGAGGACGGGCCGCCCCCGCGGCGCAGCGACATGGGGCGCTTGGTGGAGGACGGGGAGCGACAACTCGCCGAGTCCCTGCGCCGGCTCGTGCCCGGGTACGTGGCGCCCGCGCCGACGGACCCCTACGCGGCCATCCCCAGACCAATCCCCGCCACGCTCGTCCCCGGTGCGGTCGAGAGCGAACCCCAGCCGGCGCCCGACGAGGGCCCGGGCGCGATCGCGCGGGCACGAGAGATGCTCCGCGGTACCGACCTGGCGGACGTGGGCGAGCCGATCTTCGCCAAGAGCGGGATCATCACCGTGAGCGCGGGCGGGTTGACTCTGGTCACGGCCGAGCACGCCAACGCCGTCATGGCGACCGGCGGGGTGGTGGTGGAGTACACGGACCGGCGCGAGGCGGGGCGGACGCTGACCGTGCGGGCCCAGCGCGGGGTGGTGTTCCTGGTGCCGGGCCCGGTGACGGACCTGGGTCGACTCACGCGCGAGCAGGTGCTCGGGTTCTATCTCGAGGGCGACGCGATGGCGTCGGACGGGAAGTACTCCCTGCGCGGGCCCCGCGTCTACTACGACCTGCAGCGCAACAAGGCCGTCGTGCTGGACGCCGTGTTCTGGACGTACGACGAGCGGCGCCAGCTCCCCCTGTACGTCCGCGCCAAGGCGATCCGCCAGGAATCGACCGAGCAGTTCCGCGGCCAAGACGCGACGTTCAGCACCGCGTCGTTCTTCGAGCCCGAGTTCTCGATCGGGGCCTCGAGCGTGACGATCACCCGCCGCTCGGACGAACCAACCCCCGACGAGCAGGCCGCCGGCGCCCAGTCCATCGCCCGCACGGAGCTCGACGCACGCAACATCACCCTGCGCGCCATGGGCGTCCCGATCCTGTACTGGCCGCTGTGGAGGGGCGATCCGGGGGACCAACCCCTGCGGGACGTGCGACTGGAGAGCGCGACCGGGTCCGGGACCACCGTCCGGACCCGCTGGGCGATCTACCAGCTCCTGGGGCTCCAACGCATCGAGGGCGTGGCCCTCGACCTGCAGGTCGACGCCTCGTCGGAGCGGGGGCTCGGCGTCGGCGCCCGGGCGTCCTGGGACCGCCCGACCATGCGCGGGTCGGCCTTCGCGTACGCCCTGCCCCGCGACACCGGCGCCGACGTCTTCAAGTCCGGAGCCCGGATCGATCGCGACGGCGCCTCCCGCGGGCTCGTCCTGGCCGAGGACCGTTGGAAGCTCGGGCCCGACTGGACGCTGTTCGCCGAGTTCGCCCACATCGGCGACGAGGGCGTGATCGACGGCTTGTTCCCGCTGCTGGCCACGGACCGGCGCGAGCTCGCGAGCCGCGTCGAGGCGGCTCGCCGCAGCGGCAACAGCACCCTGTCGCTCCTCGTCGGGGGAAACCTGAACGACTTCATCGCCACCGAGTACCTGCTCACCAGCCGGGGATACTCCGTCAGCCGCTTGCCCGAGGCCAGCTACGTGCGCCAGGCCGACGACCTGATGCCGACCCAGCGCCCAGGCTTCCTGACCTACTCCTCGGAATACCGGGTCGGGAGACTGGGCCTCGACTTCGACCAGATCGTCGCCAATCGCCGCGGCCTCGTGAACGACACGCTCGCCCGCAGGGCGCTGGGCATCGACGCGGGCCAGAGCCTCAGCGACGCGTTCCGCGCCCAGGGGCTCAGCGGCGAGGAGGTGCTCCGGGCCGACACCCGCCACGAGCTCAGCGTCCAGGGGCGCCAGGGCCCGCTGAACGTCCAGCCGTTCGTCGTGGGGCGGGCGACGTTCTACGACGAGAGCTTCGCGGGCCTGGCCGCAAACGCCGGGCGGGGCAACGACGCGACCCGCCTGTGGAGCGCCGCCGGGGTCCGCCTCTCCACCCAGGTGCAGCGCGTTTGGGACGGGATCGACTCGCGCTTCCTCGACCTGCATCGCCTCCGCCACCTCGTGCAACCCGCCATCACCTACATGGTCGCGGGCAGCAACGTCTCGCGGACCAGCCTGCCCGTGTTCGACGACGAGGTCGAGAACCTGCTCGACGGGCAGGTCGTTCGCGTCGGCATCGACCAGGCCTTCCAGACCCAGCGCGGCGGGCCCGGGCGCTGGCACCACGCCGACGTGCTCAAGGTGACCACCGAGCTCGTGTTCACGTCCAGCGACGCCGGTCAGAAGACGCCCATCGGGCGGTGGTTCGAGGCCCGCCCCGAGCTCTCCAGCGGCGGAAACTTCTTCAACGCCGACGCCACCTGGCAGGTCACCGACACCCTCGCGGTCGCCGGGCGCAGTATCGTGGACCTGGACCTCGGTCGCCAGCAGCTCGCGGGCGGGGGGCTGATCCTCCGGCACTCCCCCCAGTTCACGAGCTACCTCGACGCCCACTACGTCGACAGCCAGGACCAGACCATCCTGGGCGCGGGGGCCCAGTACGAGCTGACCGACAAGTACCTGATGGGGGCGTCGGGAAGCTTCGACGCCTCGCGCGAAGGCTTCCAGGGCGGGAGCGTCGAGCTCCGCCGACGCTTCGAGTCGTTCACCTTCGGAGGCTCGATCAACTACGACCAGATCGCCGGCAACACCAGCTTCGGCTTCTCGATCCAGCCCGCGGGCGCCCGCGCGGGCGCCGCCTACTCGGGATTCGGCAGCAGCGGGGGGGCGGCCTCGCGGTTCGGGGCGCCCTAGCCCCCAACCGCCTCACTCCTCATCGAACCCCCCGTCCACGAGGGCCTTGAGCGCCGGCGCCGCCTTGTCGGCGTCCTCGCCCTCCGCCGTAATGACCAGCTCGCTGCCCTTGCTGGCCGCGAGCATCATCACCTGCATGATGGACTTGCCGTCCACCTCCGTGTCCTCGCGGACCACGCGGACCTCCGACTGGAACAGGCACGCCAGGTCCACGAAGGCCATCGCCGGGCGCGCGTGCAGCCCCAGGCGATTGACCACCGTTGCCTTGACCGTGACCTTGTGCCCCATCGCGTCCCTCGCACGCCGGGCCCATCGCGGGCCGGTTGGCGGCGCCCGCGATCCCCGTCCTTCAACCCGTAATCTGCTGGTGATCGGCCTCGCTCAGCAGCGTGGAGATGTCCGTCGCGCTCCCCGCCTGACGCAGCGATCGCCGGAACGCGTCCTTGCTCAGGCTCCGGAAGATCACCTCCATCGCCTGCAGGTGCTCCTCGGGCTTGTCCTCGGGCGACAACAGCAGGAACACGCTGTACACCGGCTGCTTGTCCAGGCTCGCGAAGTCCACCCCCCGGGGCGAGACCCCCAGCGACGCGGACATCTTCTTCACGCCCTTGTGCTTCACGTGGGGCACCGCCACCCCGCGCCCAAAGCCCGTGGACCCGCGCCGCTCCCGCTCCACCACCTTGGCGATCAGGTCGCCCCGCTGCGACTTTTCGGCCGCCCCGCACGCCACCAGCGCGTCCACCAGCTCCCCGATCACGCCGTCCCGATCGGTGCTCTTGAGGGACGCCACGATGGCGCCCGGCGCCACGATCTCCGCGAGTTTCATCACGTGCGAACCTCCAGGTCCCCGGGCGTGACCGCGCCTCGCCCCGGGGTGTGCCTCAGTGCTTCTGCTTCAGCTGCTCCTTGAAATCCCGCAACTGCCGCTCGCCCTTCTCCGCGACCAGGTCGATGGCCGCGTACAGATCGTCCGCCGTCGCGCGCGAGACGAAGTCGTCGTGGTGCTCCACGTCCACCACCAGCTCCGCCTCGAACACGTCGTGGTGGTCCTGCTTGCGCTTGATCAGGCTCACGGTAATCTGCTGCACGCGCTCGAAGTACCGGGTCAGCTTGGTCGTCTTGCCCTGGGCGTAGCTGCGCAGGGCCTCGCTCACGTCCAATCCCTTGCCGATCACGTCAATACGCATCGGAGCTCCTTCACTCCTGGGCTCCCCGCCTCGGGTCGCCCGGTTCCTGTAGCCGGCTTTCCCGCCGCCGGGAGCGAACTGCCTGTTCGGGTTTCCGTCGGGCATGATAGCCCCGCCCTCGACCGCCCTTTCATGCCGCGTTCACCAGTGGTCCGCTCGACGCGAGGGCCGGTGGCCCCGGGGAGGGATGCCCCGGCACCAGCACGCCCCCCGTGATCATGAACCGCATCGCCTCGTCCACGCTCATCGCCAGGTCCACGATCTCGCGCGACCTCAGCGTCAGCGTAAAGCCCGTGAACGGCGTCGGCGTCGTGGGCACGAACACCGTCACCACGCTCTCGCCCACCGCCGCGCCCACCCCAGGAAGCCCATCCCCCGTCACGAACGCCAGCGCCCAGGATCCCGGGCGCGGAAACTCGATCATCACCACGCGCCGGAATGCCATCCGCCGCTCGCCGAACACCGTCTCGACCAGTTGCTTGATGTGGGGGTACACCTGCTTGAACCCCGGCAGGCGGGCCATGAGGGCCTCCACCCGCCCCGCCACGCGCCGACCGATCATCCCGCCCAGCGCCAACCCGGCCAGGTAGATCAGGCCCACCGCGACCACCAGCCCCAGGGCCTGCAACGCCCACCGGTCATTCCACAGACGCTCCAGGTTCCGGGCCCGCAGCTGCGCGCGCAACTCCTCGTCGCTCACCATCGGCGAGCCCTGCCGCTCACGCTCCCGGGCCACCTGGTAATCCGCCACCACGTACCACGTGGGCAGCGATCGCTGCGGGATCACCCGCGGCACGACCGCGCACAAGGCCGTGCGCACCAGCGCGTTGATGGGCTCGGCCACCCGCGTGTACAGGAACGACCCGGCCGACCACAGGATCCAGACCGTCACGACCGTGGGCAGCAGCACCGCCAGCCCGCGACCGAACAGGCGAACCACCGCTCGGCGCGGCGCGGGCTTACCGGACTGATTGCATCGGGGTGCCACCGGCGCTGCCAATCGGCCCGCGGGCGCTCGGCGTTGAATGGGCCAGGGCAGATTCGAACTGCCGACCTCACCCTTATCAGGGGTGCGCTCTAACCAACTGAGCTACTAGCCCGCGCGGCGGTCCGGTATCCCCGAACCCGCAGGTCCCCTTTCGGGGCGGGGACTATACGCCCCAGCGATCCTCCTGTCAGCTTCACGCCTCCGCCAGCCGCCCGAACAGCCCCAGACCCTGCGCACGATCCACGTGCACCGCCACGATGCGGCCCATCAGCTCGCCCCGCCGCTGCGCCGGCGCATCCACAAACACGATCTGGTCCCCCTCCGTGCGCCCAGACAATTGCACCTCGTCCTCGCCGCCCGCCGTGGCCTCGGGCGGGCCCGGGTTCGCGCCGACCGGCTCAACCGCGGCGCCGGCGATGGTGAGCGCCACGCCCCCCGCCCCGTCCGCCCGCGGAGATCGGCGCCGACGCTCCTTGCGCGACAGCCCCTCGACGAACACGTCCACGGTGCGCCCCACCTGCTCACGGCTGATCTCGTCGCTGATCACGCCCTGCGCGTCCAGCATCGCGCTGTTCCGCCGCCGCTTGACCGCCTCCGGCACGTCGTCCGCCAGCTTGTCGAAGGCCACCGTGCCCGGGCGCGGCGAGTACTTGAAGATGAACGCGTTCTTGTACCGCACACGCCGCAGCAGCGAAAGCGACGCCTCGAAGTCCGCGTCCGTCTCCCCGGGGAAGCCCACGATGAAGTCCCCGGCGAGCATGAGCGGACGCCCCTTCTCCGGCTCGTCGAGGTGGGCCCGGGCCCGGTCGATGAACTCCAGGTATTCGCGCACGCCGTACCCGCGGTTCATCGCCCCCAGCAGCCGGTCGCTGCCCGATTGGGCCGGGACGTGGAGGTAGCGGCACAGGCGCGGGTGGTCGCGGATGACCTCCAGCACGTCGTCGCCGAAATCGCGCGGGTAGCTGGTCACGAAGCGCAGCCGCCGGATCGCGGGAACCTCCTCGTGGATCCGGGACAGCAGCGAGGCGAACGTCGTGACGCTCGCGCCCGCCAGCGGATCGCGCCGGTGCGAGCCGCCGTGCGCCCGCCCCTTCTGGGGCTGGACCAGCCCGCCCACCGTCACCGCGGCGCCGTGCTCGAAGCGGTAGTGGTTCACCGTCTGGCCCAGCAGCGTGACCTCGACCACCCCCGCGTCGCCCAGGCGCCGGCACTCCTCCACGATGTGGTCGGGCGGACGGTGGATCTCCGCCCCGCGCGTGTGGGGCACCACGCAGTACGTGCAGAACTTGTTGCAGCCCCGCGTGATGCGCACGTACGCGCTGCGACGGGTCGTCTGCCCATCGTCGGCGTCGATGGGCGAGACGCTGCGCGAGAGGTCCAGGAGCTCGAGCGTGTCCTGCGCCGCCGACAGCGTTCCGCTCCGCCGAGACGTGTTCCCCTGCAGCGCGACCTGCGAGGCCGATCGCCCCGCGAGCCCCCCGGGATCGGGCCCCTCGTCGCCCAGCAGGCTCTCCCGCGTGCGCACCGCATTGTCCAGCAGCGTCGGGAGCTTGTCCAGCTCTCCGGGCCCGCACAGCACGTCCACCACCGGCATGCGCCGGATCAGGTCTTCACCGTCCCGCTCCGCCAGGCACCCCAGCACGCCCACCACCAGCGCGGGACGCGACCTCTTGGCCGCCTTGAGCTCCCCCAGACGCGACCAGACCTTCTGCTCGGCGTGCTCGCGAACCGAGCACGTGTTGTACAGCACGATGTCGGCGCCCTCCGCCTCGTGCACCAGGCGGTAGCCCAGGGCGCGCAGCCGCCCGCTCACCAGCTCGCTGTCGAGCTCGTTCATCTGGCAGCCGAAGGTCTCGATGTGCACCGTCCGCGGGCGCATGAACCCCAAGTCTAGCCACCCGTCCCCGGTCCGCCGTGGATCTCGCCGTGCCCCGGTGCATCCAGGTGGACCTGCATCAGGTGCACGTCCAGGATCCGCCCCAGCTTCTCGCCCACCCGGCGCATGACGCCGATGCGCTCGAACCCCTGCGAGGCGTGGAGCGCGAGGCTCGCGGGATTGCCGTCCGCGATGCGGGCCACGATGGTCCCCAATCCCGCCCGCCGCGCGTGCTCCAGCAACGCCGCCAGCAGGGCCCTTCCCAACCCCCGCCCGCGATGGTCGCGGTGGACATAGACGGCGTCCTCCGCGGTGCGGTCGTACGCCTTGCGGGGCGACCAGGGATAGAGCCGGGCCCAGCCCGTCACGCCGCCGTCCTCCTCGGCCACGAGCACCCGGTACCGGTCGCGCGGGCTTGCGTCGAACCACTCCAGCCGCTCCCCGGGGGCCTTGGGCTGCGTGTCGAAGGTGGCCGTTCCGTGCACGACCTCGAAGTCGTAGATCTCGAAGATCGCGGGCAGGTCGTGGTCGCGGGCGTCGCGGATGGTCGCCATGGCAAGAGGGTACGTCCGGGGGCTTGCGGGCGCCCCCTACGCTGTGGCGCATGTGGCGCGGGATCTCGCTGGCCAACAAGACGCTGCTCCTGTTCGGCGGGGCCATCGTGGTGGTCGTGCTGGCGGCTCTGACCGTCCCGTTCTTCCGAATGACCTTCCTCGTGGACCAGGGTCAGCTGGAGCTGTGCGGCGAGTTGCTCAAGACCTGGGAGAAGGCCGCCGCGCGCGGGACGGCCGAGTTCTCGCCCGATCCCGTGGAGCGCGTGGGCATCTCGGCACGCCGCATGAGCCTCAAGCAGGCCCAGGCCCTGGCCCCGGGCGACGCGTTCATCCGCGAGGCCCTGGACACCTTCGCGCGCGACGTGGCACGCGAGGAGGTTCATTCCTCGCGCTGGGTCGGCACCACCCGCGAGTACCGCTACGCCCAGCCCGTGCGCGTCAAGGGCGCGCAGACCCCCTCGCTGGCCGGGCTGCTGATCCTCCAGCGGCGACCCTACGAGGCCACGCGGATGCTGCTGCTCAATAGCGCCTTCCTGTTCACCGCGGGCGGCGTCGTGCTCATGGCGTCGCTGGTCGCGTTCTACTTCCTCACCCACAAGGTGTTCCTCCAGCCGGTCCGCTCGCTCAAGGAAACCGCCGAGCGCGTCCGCGAAGGCAACCTGGCGATCCGCTCGGGCATCTCCACCGGCGACGAGTTCGAGGAGCTCTCCAGCACCTTCAACTCCATGCTCGCGGACCTGCAGGCCTCCCAGGACCAGCAGCGGGCCATCAACCGCGCCCTGGACCTCAAGCTCAACGAACTGGCCCAGAGCAACCTCGCCCTGCACGAGGGCGCCAAGCTCAAGGGCGAGTTCCTCGCCAACGTCAGCCACGAGCTGCGCACCCCGCTCAACTCCATCATCGGCTTCGCCGAGCTGCTGCTCGAAATCGCCAAGCACGACGCGTCCGCCTCGCCCGAGCCCGCCCTGAGCACCCACAAGCGCCTCCGCTACAACGAGAACATCCTGACCGCGGCGCGCAGCCTGCTCGCGCTCATCAACTCCCTGCTGGAAATGGCCAAGATCGAGGCGGGAAAGGTCGAGCTCGCCATCGCCCCCATGGACCTGCGCGAGGCCTGCGAGGGGCTCCTCGGGCTCATCTCCCCCTTGGCCGACAAGAAGGGCATCCAGCTCAAGCTCGAACTGCCCGAGGCCGCGCCCGTCGTGCGCACCGACGCACGCAAGTTCCAGCAGATCGTGTTCAACTTCCTGTCCAACGCCGTCAAGTTCACCGAATCGCTCGAACGCACCGGGCGGCCCCCGGTCGTCACGCTCCGGGCCGAGCGACTCCCCGCGCCCGACGCCGGGCCCGAACGTGTCCGCGTGAGCGTGATCGACAACGGCCCGGGCATCCCGCCCGAGCAGCACTCGCGCGTCTTCGAAAAGTTCCACCAGCTCGACAGCAGCGCCACCCGCGAGCACACCGGCACCGGCCTGGGACTCGCCATCTCCAAGGAACTCGCCCACGTGCTGCACGGGGAGCTCCAGCTCGTCAGCGACGTCGGCAAGGGCTCGATGTTCAGCGTGATCCTCCCGCTGGATTTCCACGGCGCCCCCGCCGATCCGCAGGGCGCCCCTCGCCACGCCCTCAGCGCCGTGTGATCCCCTCATAGTGCCGGATCGACTCCGCCCCGCCCTCCACCGGGCGATCCACCGCGACAACGTCGATGCGTATCGCCCGTCCGCCCCAGCCGTTGGCCGCCGCCAGCCGCGCCGCCAGACGCGTCAGCCGCCTTTGCTTCTCGGGCGTGACGTTCGCCTCGGGGGAGGTCGCCAGGTCCGTGTGCCCCGCGCGGCGTTGGCGCGTCTTGACCTCCACCACCACGATCGTGTTCTCGTCGGGGGCCACGCACAGCAGGTCGATCTCGCCACCGCGCACGCCCACGTTCCGGGCCACCACCCGGTACCCCTTGCGACGAAGGTACCCGCCCGCTCGCTCCTCCCCCCAGCGCCCCAACTCCGCGTCGGGCCCGCGCCGAAGCGCGGCGGCGCCCAGCCACCACCGGCGGACCCGGGCCCAGCCCCGCGCCAGGCACCCGGGACGCTCAGCTCCCATCGCCCCCGCGCTCCGGCTCGCCCACGCTCGGGGCGTGCGATGGGCGGAAATACCGCCGCTCGGCGATGTCCAGCAGCCGCCGCGTCATCAGGTCGATGTCCACCGGTGCCGCCTTGCTCAGCAGGCGGTTCACGAACTTGGTCTGCTCGGCCTCCTTGCGCTCCGCCAGCAGCTTCTGCTCGATCTCCAGCTGCGCCTCGTACAGGTTCCGACGCCGGATCTCGATGCTCTCCAGCTGGAGCCAGTCCGTCGAACCCCGGACTTCGAACGGCCCGCGCCACTCGCCCGGGGACATCTCCCGCGCCGCCTCGTTGAGCGCCTCCGTGTTGAAGAACCGCCCCGCTTCCTGGGCGCCGTCCCACTCCTTCGTCGAGCGACCCGCGTCATCGCGGTGGAACGTGTTGGCCCGCGATCGCGCCACCTCCGCGAAGTCCTCGCCCGCCGCCAGCCGGTCTCGCACCCCCGCCAGCCCCTCGGCGTCGGTCCGATCCACGCTGATCCACCGGAACGTGTACAGGTTGGGCTGGTTGTACTTGTCCTTGTTCGCGTTGTAGTAGATCTCGATGTCGAACTTCGTCACCCGCACCCGCGGGTCGACATAGATCGCCATCGCCCGCTCCACCAGCGTCTTGTCCTTCTGGAAGTTGAGCAGCTGCGCCATGTCCATCCCCACTCGGTCCTTCAGGTTCTCGTCCGCGCGGCCCTCCACGCCGCCGCCCTGCGCCGCCCGGATGCGCTCGTGCACGTCCTGCAGCCACGTCACCAGCCCCTCGCGCCGCTCCACCGGAATCGACGCCATCCCCTCGCTCGCCAGGATCTCCGTCGCCAGCCGACGCTCCAGCTCGCCCGAGATGTACTCCTTCGCCCCAGCCAGCCACTCCGTACGCGTCATGCCGTCCTGTCGCGCCGCCGCGGCCAACCGATCCGCCGACGTCGCGAAGAACGCGTTGACCCGCACCGGCTTGCCGTTCAACTCTCCCACCACGCCATCGACCAGCACGTCCTCCCCCACGACGCGGGGCAAGCCCGGCCCCAGCGCCGGCGCTCCGCTCCGGGCCTGCACGTCACCCGCCCCGCCCTCCACGCTCACCTCGGGCACCGACGAGACCCCGACGCGACGACCCCCGCCGTCATGTCCCACGGGCCCCACCGACCCTGGCACCCCCGCGGAGTGGCTCCCTTCCCCGAACTCGCCAGGCTTGATCGCGGGCCCCCCGGGAGAGCGGCCCGACCCATGGCACCCGCCCGCCAGCGCGATCGCCGCGCCGGCCACGCCCGCCCACGCCCATGTCCGCCGCTGGTGGGATCCCATGGTCCAATTGTCCCCTGCTCGACCCATCCCGGCGTGCCGCCCCATCTAGACTACCCCAGCCCGAACGCCGGAGCCGGCTTGGGCACCAGGAATTCCCGAATGCCCGGCGAAGAACCCAAGATCATCATCGACTCGGACTGGAAGGCCCAAGCACAAGCCGAGAAGGAAAAACTCTCCCAGCAGGCCGCCCCGCCCAAGCCCGCCAAGGGCGCCGGGCCCGAGGAGGAAGAGGCCAGCTTCGATGAGATCATCCGCATGATCGCCATGCAGGCCCTGACCTTCCTGGGTGAGATGCCCGATCCCGCCAGCGGGCAGCGCATCTTCGCCCCCGAGTACGCCAAACGCTACATCGACATGCTCGGGATCCTGGAAGAAAAGACCAAGGGCAACCTCACCGCGCAGGAGGGCGAGTCGCTCTCGCTCCTCGCCGCCGACCTGCGCGGGGCCTTCGTCGAACTGAACAGGGCCGTCGCCAAGGCCGTCGCCGAGGGCAAGATCAAGCCGCGCGGGGCGGCCCCGGCCGGTGGTTCTCCCGGTGGTGCGCCGCTCGCCGCGCCTCCACCCGCGACGGGCGGGCCCTCCAGGATCATCGCGCCCTGACGCCGCCGGGCTCGACTCCGACGAAACCGAAACTCCTCAGTGTTCGCTTCGGACCGACGCCCGCGCTTCACCCTGCCTGCCCGATCAACACCGGCTAGGATGGGAAAACGGCCGACCACCGGGCCGCGTTCCGGCCCGCCGGCTCGGCCGCCGCGCGAGGTTCTACCCGTGCCCACCGACCCACCCTTCCTCCAGCGACTCCACGTCCTGTTCCGCCGACTTCACTCCCTGACCGGCATCGTGCCCATCGGCGTCTTCCTCCTCGTCCACCTCCTCACCAACTCCTCCGTCGTCTGGGGCTCGTTCGCGCTGCGACACCCCGGACCCGAGGACCTCGGCGGCGTGGCCTACTTCAACGAGGAAGTCGCCTGGCTCAACTCCCAGATCCCCCATCTGCTCCTCGTCGAGATCACCCTCTGGGCTTCCATCGCCTTCCACTCCATCCTGGGCGTCGTCTACGCGCTGACCGGCAGCAACAACGTCGCCCGTTACCGATTCGCCGCCAACAAGCGATACGCCCTCCAGCGACTCAGCGGGTATGTTGGCATCCTCTTCATCTTCTACCACGTCGCCACGCTCCGCTGGGGATGGACCTTCCTCGTCCCCGGCGGCACCCGCTGGGAGTACCAGTTCTCCGCCTCCACCCTCGCCCTCGCCCTCCGCGGTGGGCAAGGTTGGACCGCCGCCGGATTCCTCGTCAGCGCCTTCTACATGCTCGGCGTCTCCCTGCTGATCTTCCACTTCGCCAACGGCCTCTGGTCGGCCGCCATCACCTGGGGCCTCACCGTCTCCGCTACCGCCCAGAAGCGCTGGGGCCAGGTGTGCACCGTCCTGGGCATCGCCATGTTGGCCATGGGCTGGGCCGCCGTCATCGGCTTCGCCACGTTGAACCCGGAGAAGGCACGCCAGGCCGAGGAACACCGCGCCCCCGCCCCGGTCGTCGAGGTCACCAAGTAGCTTCCTTCCGCCCCCTCGCGTGGGCGTGTGCGAGAATGTCCCCATGGCTCAACATCGCGTCATCGTCGTCGGGGGC
This sequence comes from Phycisphaerales bacterium, assembly GCA_044221985.1. GTDB lineage: Bacteria > Planctomycetota > Phycisphaerae > Phycisphaerales > UBA1924. The sequence continues at coordinate 14,359 of JBGAOG010000027.1, read as the reverse complement.
GGACTGGCCGGGCTCGCCGCCAGCGTCCGCATCGCCGAGGCCGGGCTCAACGTCGACCTCTTCTCCATGGTCCCCGTCAAGCGTTCCCACAGCGTCTGCGCCCAGGGCGGGATCAACGCCTGCAACGACGTCGCCCGCCAGCAGGGATACAGCGAGTACGAGCACTTCGACGAGTCCATCTACGGCGGGGACTACCTCGCCGACCAGCACCCCGTCCTCGAAATGGCCAACTGGGCCCCGCGCATCATCGACCTGCTCGATCGCATGGGCGTCCCCTTCAACCGCACCAGCGAGGGTTACCGCGACCTGCGGCTCTTCGGCGGGTCCCTCTTCAAACGCACCCACTTCGCCGGCGCCACCACCGGACAGCAACTCCTCTACGCCTTCGACGAGCAGACCCGCCGATACGAGTCCGAGGGGCTCGTCACCAAGTACGAGTTCTGGGAGTTCCTCGCCCCCGTCTTCGCCGATGGCCCCGATGGCAGACGCTGCGCCGGAATCGTCGCCCAGGACATGCGCACCATGCAGATCCGCTCCTTCCGCGCCGACGCCGTCGTCATGGCCACCGGCGGCTGCGGGCTCGTCTTCGGGAAGTCCACCAACTCCGTCATCTGCACCGGCGCCGCCGCCGCCCGCTGCTACCAGGCCGGCGCCTGGTACGCCAATCCCGAGATGATCCAGGTCCATCCCACCGCCATCCCCGGCGCCGACAAGCTCCGCCTCATGTCCGAGTCCGCCCGCGGCGAGGGCGGCCGCGTCTGGGTCCCCCGAAAGAAGGGCGACTCCCGCCACCCCCGTGAGATCCCAGAGTCCGAACGCTGCTACTTCCTCGAAGAGAAATACCCTGCCTACGGCAACATCGTCCCCCGCGACATCGCCACCCGCGAGATCTTCGACATCTGCGTCAACGCCGGCATGGGCGTCGCCGGCGAGAACCAGGTCTACCTCGACCTCACCCACATGCCCCCGGACTACCTCACCAAAAAGCTCGGCGGTATCCTCGAAATCTACGAGAAGTTCGTCGGCGCCGACCCGCGACTCGAACCCATGAAGATCTTCCCAGGCGTCCACTACTCCATGGGCGGCCTGTGGACCCAGTTCTCCAAGGGCTCCTACCACCCGCCCGCGCCCCTGCCTCACCACAAGTCCGGCTCGCGCCCGCCCTTCAGCGCCGAGGTCGGCCAGGGAATGCAGCCCGGTGCCCTCAACAACATGATGACCAACGTCCCCGGGCTCTACGCCTTCGGCGAGGTCAACTTCGCCTACCACGGCGCCAACCGCCTCGGCGCCAACGCCCTCCTCTCCTGCATCTTCGACGGGCTCTTCTGCGGGGTGTCGGTCCTCAACTACGTCCGCCAGGGACCCGCCAGCAAGGCCCTCGCCGCCGACCTCCCCCCCGGAGCCTTCGACGCCGCCGCCGCCACCGAAACCGCCAAGGTCAAGAAGCTCCTCGACGCCGTGGGACGCAACGATGCCTCCAACAACGCCTACGTGATCGGGCGCGAGCTGGGCAACGAGATGACCGCCGGCTGCACCGTCGTGCGCAGCGAGCCACGCCTCAAGCAGTGCCTGGGCGTGATCGCCCGGCTTCGCGACCGCTACTCCAAGGTCGCTCTCGCCGATGGGGCCACGTGGACCAACCAGTCCCTCAGCTACACCCGCGCCGTGGGCGACATGCTCGTCCTCGCCGAAGCCATCGCCCAGGGCGCCATCCTCCGCAAGGAGAGCCGCGGCGCCCACTACCGCGCCGACTTCCCCGAGCGCGACGACGCCAACTTCATGAAGACCACCGTCGCCCGCTGGAACCCGGGCAGCGGCGGTTGCGACCTCGAGCTCACCCCCATCGACGCCTCCCTCGCCCTCCCCACCGCACGCACCTACGGCAAGACCGACGCCAAACAGCCCGTGAAGGCCATGGCGGGATCAACCTGATTCCCCCCCTGGAACCGGATCGACCGCCCCATGCCCCCTCGTCGCACGCCATCCGCCGTTCATCCGCCGTCCGACCGTCCGTCGCCCGAGATGGTGCGCACGATCCAACTCGCCAAACGGGTCACCGATGCCACGGATTGTCCCGTCGTCGGCGGCGTCGCCGTGGCGCTCCACGGTTGGCCTCGCTTCACCGGCGATATCGACATCTATTCCACCGACTTCTGGCTGACCCACCAGAAGCTCGAGAACGCGGGAATCCTCTGGGATTCCAGGGCCCGTGAGCACGTCGTCGACGGCGTCGCGATCCGCATGGTCGGGGTGGATTCCCTGGGCGGTCCGCCCACGCGCATCAGCGCGATCCAGGGGGTCAAGGTCATCGGGCTCGCCGACCTCATTCGCGGAAAGCTCACCGTCGGGCCCAAGACAATCCACCGCCGCAAGGACGTGCTGGACGTCCTCGAACTGATACGAGTCGTTCCCCTGAAAAAGGACTTTGCCGCCAGGCTGCCGCGGGGCCTTCGTCCTCCCTTCAAGGAACTCGTCGAACAGGTCCACGGCAAGCGACGCCTGTCGCCAATCAAGTTCTGGAAGAAGCACGCATGACCATACCATCCCACGCCCCCCGCGCCAACGCCAAGCCAGGTCGCAAGGTCCGCTTCCGCATCAAGCGTTCCGACGGGCCCGCCAAGCCCGCCCGCTGGGAGACCTTCTCCGTCACCGTCGAGCGCGGCGCCAACGTCATCTCCTGCCTCCAGCAGATCGCCGCCAACCCCGTCACCGCCGACGCCAGGCCCACCACCCCCGTGGTCTGGGACGCCAACTGCCTCGAAGAGGTCTGCGGCGCCTGCTCCATGGTCATCAACGGCATGGTCCGCCAGGCCTGCTCCTGCCTCATCGACGAGCACGCCCCCAACGAGGGCGACGAGATCACCCTCGAACCCATGGCCAAGTTCCCCGTCGTCCGAGACCTCTGGGTCGACCGCGCACGCCTCTTCCACAACCTCAGTCGCCTCAAGGCCTGGGTCCCCATCGACGGCACCTACGACCTCGGCGCCGGGCCCAAGGACTCCCCCTCGGGACAGGAGGTCCGCTACAAGCTCTCCGAGTGCATGTCCTGCGGCTGCTGCCTCGAAGCCTGCCCCCAGTTCCTCCAGCAGCCCGACCCCGCCGCCTGGGACACCGCCTTCATCGGCGCCAATGCCATCAGCCAGGTCCGCTTCTTCAACGACCACCCCACCGGGAACGCCCTCGCCCCGGATCGACTCGACACCCTCCTGGGCCCCGGCGGAGTCTCCGACTGCGGCAACGCCCAGAACTGCGTCCAGGTCTGCCCCAAGCACATCCCGCTCACCGAGTCCATCGCCGCCATCGGACGCGCCGTCACCCTCCACGCCTTCGCCAGGTTCTTCCGCGGGTAGGCGTCCCGGCCCTTCCGGCTCAGCCCAGCAGCGCCCCCAGCAGCTCCTCGATCCCCTGCGACCGCGTGGCCACCGTCTCCACGATCGTCCGTCGACCCGCCACGTCCTTCAGGTCCCGGACCAGCTCGTGCTCGCCAGGATGGTCGGCCTTGTTGCACACGAACACGTCCGCGATCTCCAGGATCCCCGCCTTGTCCATCTGCACCGCGTCGCCCATGCCCGGCGTCAGCACCACCGCCGTCGTGTCCACGAACTTGCGGATCCGCGTCTCGTTCTGCCCCGCCCCGACCGTCTCCACGAACAGCGTGTCGTACGCGAGCGGCCCGTCGAACGCGCCCCCGATGAGCTCGATGATCTCGGGCAGCCCGCCATAGTCCTCCCCGCTGATCGCGAGGCTCCGGTAGTACACCGCCTCGTCCAGCGCGTTGAAATCCACCCGCAGCCGGTCGCCCAGCAGCGCCCCGCTGGTGATCGGGCTCATCGGGTCGAACGCCACGACCGCGCAGCGCCCCTCAAAGCCCCCCTCCCCCGCCCTGGCACGACGGGTGAACTCCCCGACCATCTGCGCCACCAGCGTGCTCTTGCCCGCCCCGGGCGAGCCGGTGACCCCGATCACGCGGCGCGGGCGGCGCTTCCCGGCGCCGGGACGCGCCCCGGCACCCGCGTGCACCAGCGAAATGTCGCGCGCCAGCTGGCTCGACGGCGTCGCCCCCGCGGGAAGCGTCGCCGATCGCACGCTCGCGGTCGCCTTCACCGCCTCGACGATCTCCAGCAATCCCACGCCCGTCGTGAAGCACTTGGCGACCCCCCCCTCGAGCAGCTTGGGGATGTCCTCCTGCGGCAGGATCCCGCCCATGTACACCTGCATGTCTCCGCGACCCAGGGCCCTCAGCTCCGCGACGAGCTTGGGCCCGAGGACGAGGTGAGAGTTGCTCATCATCGACGCGCAAACCACGTCGCAGTCCTCGTCCCGCGCCGAGATCGCCAGGCTGCGCGGGGTCTGCCAGAGCCCGGAGTAGATGACGTGCACGCCGCTGTCGCGCAGCGCCCGGGCGATCACCTTCACCCCGCGGTCGTGCCCGTCCAGCCCCATCTTGCCCAGGAGCACGCGGGGGCGGTGGGGGAGGCTCGCGCAGCGGTCGAGCTTCTCGAATTCCGTGGTCGCGACGTGGAGTGCCTGTGCCATTGCGCGATTCTAGTGCGGACCTCCCGGTCGAGTTTCCCACGGATCCCCCGCCGCCGGGCTGGTTAGACTGGTTCGGCCCCGGCGCCCCGCCTGTGCCAAGGAGCCCCCATGACCGTCCCTTCGAGCGCATCCCCCGCGCCCCCGGGCGCCCGGCGATATCGCTACGACGACCTGCTCATGGCCGCTTTCGTCACCGTCCTCCTCTGCTCGAACCTCATCGGGCCGGGGAAGTCCTGCTCGATCGCCCTGCCCTTCGCCCTCCCGCTGCTCGGCTCCACGCTGGTCTTCGGCGCCGGGAACATCTTCTTTCCTATCAGCTACATCTTCGGGGACGTGCTCACCGAGGTCTACGGCTACGCCAAGGCCCGAAAGGTCATCTGGGCCGGCTTCATCTCCATGGCCTTCGCCACGCTCATGGGCTGGGCCATCATCCACCTCCCGCGCAACCCCGGCGAGCCCTACAGCGAACGCCTCCAACCCGCCCTGGAGCTGTGCTTCGGCAACACCTGGCGCATCGTCCTCGCGTCCATGGTGGCCTTCTGGGCCGGCGACTTCGCGAACTCCTACGTCCTCGCCAGGATGAAGATCCTCACGCGCGGGCGTTGGCTCTGGACGCGGACCATCGGCTCCACTTGCGTCGGTCAGGGGCTCGACAGCCTCCTCTTCTACCCCGTGGCCCTCGCCAGCTGGCACCCCCTCCTCAAGGGCCTCGGAGTGACCAGCCCCTCGGTGCTGGCGGCGTTCGATGGCTGGAACTCCTCCACCGTCCTCCAGACCGTCATGTTCAACTGGGCCTTCAAGGTCGCCGTGGAAGTGGTCATGACCCCCCTGACGTACCTCGTCGTCGGCTGGCTCAAACGCGCGGAGCGCGAGGACTTCTTCGACGTCGCCACCGATTTCAGCCCCTTCTCCCTGCACGAGGATCCACGCTCGAATTGACCGCAAGCCTCCCGCCCGCGCCGCTCCTCACTCCCCGCCCACGCCTCGCCCGGGCACCACCGCGCGACGCGCCTCGCAATCGCCCGATTGCTGGCCACGCCCTCGGCGCCTCATCGCGCCCTCCCGCCACCCGTTTGTGCCATCGTGCCCGTGCGTATATTCTTCTGCGGGTTTGTCTATCCCCACGTCCTCTTTCCAGCGCGGAGCACGATGGCCACGGCGTCCGAGCACAACCCCGGTCCAGGCGGGAACGTCGCGCTGCTCAGCTCGCGCCACTACACGCCCGCCCTCGACGGCATCCGCGGGCTCGCGGTCATGGGCGTCATGGTCCGCCACTTCGTCGAGGACATGCACCCCACGCTGGGCATCGACCGCGTCTTCTTTCACGTCTCCCGGCTCGGCTCGTCCGGGGTCGATCTCTTCTTCGCCCTGTCGGGATTCCTCATCACCGGCATCCTGCTCGACTCCCGCTCGGGCCCCCGGTACTTCATCAACTTCTACTCGCGCCGGACCCTGCGCATCTTCCCCCTCTACTACCTCACCCTCGCCGTGACCTTCTGGATCTGGCCCCTGGTCGTGCACGACGACCACCTCCTCCTCGTCAACCAGGCCCCGCAGTTCAAGGCCTATTACTTCTCCTACGCCGCCAACTGGCTGTTCGGGCTCACCGGCACCTACAAGGGCCTCACCTGCGTCTGGTCCCTGTGCATCGAGGAGCAGTTCTACATCCTCTGGCCGCTCGTCGTGTACTTCCTCACCCCGCGCCGGCTGCTCTGGGTGGGCGGCGCTTTGCTCCTGCTGTCGATCGGGCTCCGGTGGTGGTGGTTCGCCTCCCTCGGGAACGCCCTGGCCGCCGTCCAGCTGCCCCCCGACGCCGGCCCCAAGGCGATCAGCGATTTCCTGATCATCGGCCCCTACACGCTCACCCCCATGCGCCTCGACGGGCTCGTCCTCGGCGCCATGCTGGCGGCCGCCGGTCGCGTTCCCGGCCTGCTCCCCGCGCTCAAACGCGTCGCGCCATGGACCCTGACGCTCGGCGTCGCCCTGCTCGTCGCCATGGTCGTCCGCGAGTTTGGCAAGGGACGCACCCAGTCACAGCTCCTGCACGGCCCGCAGCTCCTGGCCATGTGCTCGGGTTCGCTGATCCTGCTGTGCCTGCGCCCGGGGACCTTCTGGCACTGGGCCTTCAACCTCGCCATCCTGAGGTCGTTCGGCAAGTACTGCTACGCCCTCTACCTCTTCCATCCCTTCGTCCTCGTCATCATGGACCAGTTCGTCAAGCAGGACGACCTCCCTCGCGTCGCCGGCTCGCTCCTGCCCTCCATGATCGCCTACGCCCTCGTGGGGATGGCCGTCAGCTACGGGGCGGCTGGCTGAGCTGGCACGCCTTCGAGGCCCATTGCCTGTCCCTGAAACGCTTCTTCGAGTACTCCAGCCCCAAAACTGACGCGTGCAACGCCCCGGCCCCTCGCGCCTGAACCGCACCCCCGGGCCTCGCCCTACCATCCCCCGTTCGGCCTCCGGGGAGTGACCGGGCGCCGCGCCGATTCCCAAAAGGTGCCATCACATGAAACGCCTCGCCGCCTGCCTCGCCGTCGTCGCCCTCTCTTCCGTCGCCTTCGCCCAGGGCGCGCCCGCGGGGGACAAGGACAAGCAGCCCAAGAAGGACGCCGTCCCCATGACCCCCGTCAAGCCCATGCCCAAGCAGGACAAGCCCAGGCAGGGCGGGGACACCCTCAAGGTCGGCGACCCCGCCCCCGCCCTCACCTGCGACGAGTTCATCAAGGGCGACGCCGTCAAGGAGTTCGAGAAGGGCAAGGTCTACGTCGTGGAGTTCTGGGCCACCTGGTGCCCGCCCTGCCTCAAGAGCATCCCGCACCTCACCAAAATGGCCAAGGAGCACAAGGACCTGACCGTCATCGGCATGGCCTCCAGCGAGCGCGGCAGCGGAGAATCGGTCCTGACCAAGCTCAAGGACTTCGTCAAAAAGCAGGGCGACAAGATGGACTACCGCGTCGCCTACGACTCCAAGCGCGCCATGAGCAAGGCCTGGATGGAGCCCGCCGGCCAGGGCGGCATCCCCTGCGCCTTCGTCGTCGACGCCGAGGGCAAGCTCGCCTACATCGGGCACCCGATGGAGAAGGACTTCGACAAGGCCGTCGTGGACGCCCTCGCCAAGGCCAAGAAGTAGCAACTCCACTCGATCGCCAACGACCATCGCCCCGGGCCCCCGCTCGGGGCGTTTTCTCGCGCCAACGCCGCCTGCCTCAGGCCCCGATCCCCGCCAGCGCCACCTCGATCCGCCTCAGCGTGCTCTCTCGCCCCAGCAGCGCCATCGTGTCGCCCAGGGCAGGGCTCACCCCGCTGCCCGTCAGCGCCGTGCGCACCGCCTGCGCCACCGCCCCCAGCTTGACCCCGCGAGCCTCGGCAAACGCGCTCACCGCGGCCTCGATCTCCGCGGGCTCCCAGGCCCCCAGCGACGCCAGCGCCCCACGCAGCTCGCCCAGCAGCGCCGCCCCCGTCCACGCGGGCGCCGAGGGCTCGGACCCCTGTGCCATGGGCCCGATCGCCGCCTTCAGGTTCTTCGCCACCGCCGCGGGATCCAACGCCACGCCCTCGTCCGCCATGAACAGAAACCCGATCGGCCGCGTCGCGTCGCGGAACGTCCTGGCCCGGGGCTTGACGGCCCTGGCCAGCATCACCTGCTTCCCCCGCGCCAGCGAGCCCACCTTCGCGCACGCGTCGGGCTCGTATTCCCCCAGGAACGCCAGCCAGCGCGCGATGAACTCCTCGTCGCTCATCGCCCCCAGCGCGTCCGCGTTGAACGCCAGCAGCTTGGCGCGGTCGAACCGCGCGTTCGTCCGCCCGATGCGGTCGATCCCGAAGTGCTCGCACAGGAACTTCGTGTCGAACTTCTCGAGGTCCTTGCCGTCGGGCGTCTTCAGCCCGGGGTTCCAGCCCAGCAGCGACAGGAAGTTGCAGATCGCCTCGGGCGCGTAGCCCGCCGCCCGGAAGTCCGCCACCTCGATCTCGGGGAGCGCGATCCTGAAGTGCCGCGCCAACGCCTCCGCCACGTCCAGCGAGTCGTTCTCGGCGCCGGCGAAGTCACGCACCCGCCCCGCCTCCACCCCCAGCCGGGCCGAGAGCGACTCGGGCGTCAGCGCCGCGTCCTTGCCCATCGCCTCCTTGAGCACCTTCCGCGCCGCCCGCGCCTTGTCCCGCTTGCTCATCTTCGTCCCGTCCATGTTGAAGATGAGCGGCATGTGCCCGTACATCGGCGTGCGGAACCCCAGCGCCTTCTGCAACGCCACGTGCCGCGGCGTGTTGTTCAGGTGCTCCTGCGCCCGCATCACGTGCGTGATCCCCATCGCCTCGTCGTCCACCACCACCGCGAAGTGGTACGTCGGGAACAGGTCCGCCTTGCGGATCACGAAATCGTCCATCTCGCCCGGCGCGTACCTCACGTCGCCCAGCACCTCGTCCCGAACCACCACCTCCTCGTGCGGCGCCAGGAATCGAACCACGTGCGGTTCGCCGCTCTCCATCCGCCGCAGCCGGTCCTTGATCTCCGGTACCTCCCGCGCCGCCGCTCGGTCGTACCGGTACGTCTGCTTGGCGGCCACGGCGGCCCTGCGCTTGGCCTCGAGCTCCTCCGCCTTCTCGAACGCCGGATAGGCGCGCCCCTGCTCGACCAGCCGCATCACGTGCTGGTCGTAGAGCTTCACCCGCCGAGCCTGGAAGAACGGGCCCACCCCCCTGGGGTCTCCCCCGATCCTCTTCCCGCCCGCCGTCAGCTCCGGGCCCTCGTCCCAGTCGACCCCCAGCCACGCCAGGTCTTCCATGATCCCGCGGGCCGACTCGTCGCTGCTGCGGGCCTGGTCCGTGTCCTCGATGCGCAGCAGGAAGTGCCCCCCATGCCTGCGGGCGAAGGCCCAGCAGAACAGGGCGGTGCGGGCCCCACCGATGTGCAGGTGCCCCGTGGGGCTCGGCGCGAAGCGGGTGATGACCTGGGGCTTGGGCATAGGCCGCAAGGGTAGCTGCCCGCCGGCGCGCCCCGGCCCTTCGCCCTCCCCACCCAGCCCAAACCCCGGGCTGTTCGCCGCGTGTTCGCGGGGGACCGCCGCGCCTTTCCCCCTCGCGGGTAGGCCTTTACACTGGAGGTCCACGGGGCGCCGTTCCGGGGCCCCGCCACTCACCCTGCCCTTCGACGAAAGCGAGCGTCCCCCATGCCCTCACGATCCATCACCGACATCCGCAACGTCTGCCTGGCCGGCACGGGCGGCTCGGGCAAGACCTCCCTCACCGAGCGACTCCTCCTCTCCGCCGGAGCCATCCAGGTCGCCGGTACCGTCGAGGCCGGATCCTCTGTCTCCGACTACACCGACGAGGAACGCCATCACAAGCACTCCATCCACCCCGCCTTCCTGCACTTCGATTTCGAGGGCCACGAGGTCCACCTCATCGACACCCCGGGCAAGGGTGACTTCCTGGGTCAGGCCATCGCCTGCTTCTCCGCCGTGGAATCCGTGTGCATCGTCATCGACGCGGCCCGCGGGGTGGAGAGCATCTCGCGCCGGCTCTTCAACGCGGCGGCCGAGCACGGCATCCCCCGCGTCATCGTCATCAACAAGATCGACGAGCCCACCGTGGACCTCGCCGCCCTCGTCGCCTCCATCCGCGAGGCCTTCGGAAACATCTGCCTGCCCATCAACCTGCCCACCCCCGGGCGGGGCGACGTCATCAACGTCTTCGAGCACGATGGGAAGGACGCCGCCGGAGACAAGACCGAGTTCTCCTCCGTGCGCGAGGCCCACAAGGCCATCGTGGAGCAGGTCATCGAGGTCGACGACGACCTGACCCTCCAGTACCTCGAGAAGGGCGATGGCGGCTTCGACCCCGCCAAGCTGCACAACGCCTTCGAGCAGGCCCTCGGGCAGGCCCACCTCGTCCCCATCTGCTTCACCAGCGCCCGCACCGGCGCGGGCGTCAAGGACCTGCTGCACGTCATGGCCAGCCTCTGCCCCTGCCCCACCGAGGTCCGAATCGCCGAGTTCGTCCGCAAGGACAGCCCCGACGCCGAGGAACGCGAGTACCACCCCGAGCCCAACGAGGGCGGGCGCGTGATCGCCCATATCTTCAAGGTCGTCAACGACCCCTTCGTGGGCAAGATGGCCATCTTCCGCGTCCACCAGGGCACCGTCAGGCACAAGCAGGACCTCCTCCTCGACGACCAGAAGAAGCCCCTCCGCGTCGGGCACCTCTTCAAAATCCAGGGCAAGAAGCACGTCGAGGTCCAGGAGCTCGGGCCCGGCGAGATCGGCGCCACCAGCAAGATCGAGGAACTCAAGTACGGCGGCGTCCTCCACGACTCGCACGACCTCGACTCCCTCAAGGTCAAGCCCGTCCCCATGCCCAAGCCCATGTACGGGCTCGCCATCGAGCTCAAGAACCACACCGACGAGACCAAGTTCTCCGGCGTCTCCCACAAGCTCATGGACGAGGACCCCTGCTTCATCGTCGAACGCATCGCCGCCACCAGGCAGACCGTCATGCGCGGGCTGGGCGAGCTGCACCTCCGCATCGTCCTCGAACGCCTCAAGGCCCAGAACAACATCGAGCTCATCACCAGCACCCCCAAGGTCGCCTACAAGGAAACCATCACCGCCCACGCCGACGGGCACCACCGCCACAAGAAACAGACCGGCGGCGCGGGACAGTTCGGCGAGGTCTACCTCAAGGTCGAGCCCCTCGCCCCGGACCATCCCACCGGCTTCGAGTTCGTCGACGACGTCGTCGGCGGGTCCATCCCGCGCCAGTACCTCCCCGCCGTCGAGAAGGGCGTCCGACAGGTGCTCCTCGAGGGCGCCATCGCCGGCTACCCCCTCACCGGCGTCTGCGTCCGCGTCACCGACGGCAAGTACCACGCCGTCGACTCCAAGGAAATCGCCTTCGTCACCGCAGGTCGCAAGGCCTTCATCGACGCCGTGCAGAAGGCCAAGCCCGTCCTCATGGAGCCCTACGTCAACCTCGAAATCACCGCCCCCTCTCGCTACATGGGCGACCTCGCCGGCCACCTCTCCACCAAGCGAGGCCGCGTCCAGAGCTCCGACGTCGTCGGCAGCGACGTCTGCCTCGTCAAGGCCATCGCGCCCCTGGGCGAACTCCAGAACTACGCCAACGAACTCAAAAGCATGACCGGCGGCGCCGGCACCTACGCCATGGAGTACAGCCACGACGAACGCACGCCCCCGCAGATCCAGCAGGCCGTCGTGGCCGCCTACAAGCCCAGGCCCGAAGAAGATTGATCCGCACACTCTCGCAAGGGGATCCCCATGTCGAACTCCCGCGTGCCCGCGATGCTCATCGTCGTCCTCCTCGTCGTCCTGGGAATCCTCCTCTTCACCCGCCTCCAGGGCCTGAACAAGGAGATCGAGGCCGCCCCAGCCCTCGCCCGTGACAAGACCAACCTCCACGCCGCCGCACAGGCCGGCGACGCCGCCGCCATCCAGAAAGAACTCGCCGCGGGCGCCGATGTCAACGCCGAGTGGGACGCCTCCGGCGGCAAACGCGGGCTCACACCCCTGATGCTCGCCTCCTTGTCCGGCAAGCCCGACGCCGTCCAGGCCGTCCTCGCCGCCAAGCCCAACGTCCGCATTCGGGCCACCGAGGGGCAGACCGCCCTCCTCTACGCCGCCGGCTGGGGAAACGCCGCCACGCTCCGACTCCTCCTCGACGCCGGCGCCAGCCCCGACGCCCGGTCCGACGACGGTCGCACCGCCCTCATGCTCGCCGCCTCGCGCGGGCCCGCCGAGAACGTCGCCCTCCTGCTCGAGCGAGGCGTCGACGCCAAGGCCCGCAACAAGTGGGGGCAGGCCGCCATCCACCTCGCCGTCCAGTCCGGTAGCGCCGACAAGGTCCGCCTCCTGCTCAACTCCGGTGCCGACCCCAGCGTCCCCGACGACTCGGGCGCCACGCCCCTCCACCTCGCCGCCGCCCACGAGGCCCCAGGCCTCCAGTTGCTCCACGCCCTCCTTGAGGCCAAGGCCGACCCCAACCGCTCCGATCGCGATGGCGTCACGCCCCTCATGAAGGCCGCTGACCTCGCCGACGAGGAACGCGCCGCCGCTCTCCTCGCCGCAGGCGCTTCCCCCAAGGCCAAGGACAACTCCGGCCGCGACGCCGCCGCCTGGGCCCGACAGCGCGATGATGAGCCGGGCAGGGCCCTCGCCGCGATCCTCGAAGCGGCGGCCAAGTGAGCCCTCGGGTCGTGCCCGGCCACGCGTCGAAGCAAAACAGCGCCCCGCGCCTTCGCCGCGCCCGCCCCGACCTCCAGTTATCGTGACCTGCGCCCTGCCGTTTTTGAGCCGTGCGAGCTCCGTCCTCCGATCTACAATCCGCCCCTATGGACTCGGCCCCCGCAACCTTCTCCTTCCGAATCCCCGCCGGGTACCGCGCGCCCGCTGCCTCGCAAATCGAACCCAAGGCTGCCGCTCAGCCCAGCGGCGCCGAGATTGTCCGCGGCCTCCACATCTCCCCGATGACCGCGCCCACCCGCGCCGCCAATCCACTCGTCGCCGGTGTCGTGCCGGGCAAGGTTCGTTTCGACGCCGTGGACACCGCGGCCTCGCCCGGCGCCTCTCTGCCTTTCTACCGCCATCCCGCCGACAAGAACGCCGCGACCACCGCCATCAATGTCGGTCGCTCCCTCGACGCCCAGGGTTGATGCTCCAAACTGCCTTCGCGCAGCGGGCCCGTATCCTCTCCCCCGTGGACATCCCTCCCCCCAGCTCCTGGGCCCGCCACTGGGATCTCGACCCGGGCGTGGTTTTCCTGAATCACGGTTCCTTCGGCGCCGCGCCCCGCGTGGTCAAGCTCGCCCAGCAGCTTTTGCGCGATCGCATGGAGGCCGAGCCCGTCCGCTTCTTTGTGGAAGATCACCGCCCGCTCATGGACGCCGCCCGCGACGCCCTCGCCCGTTTCATCCACTGCCTCCCGGGTGATATCGCGCCCGTCACCAACGCGACCGTCGGCGTGGCCACCGTCCTGCAGAACCTCGCGGACTCCGGGTCGCTCCAGCCCGGCGACGAACTGCTCACCAACGCCCACGAATACCCCGCCTGTCAGAACAACCTCCGCCGGCTCGCCGCACGCACCGGCGCCAAGGTCGTCTGCGTTGACCTCCCATTCCCTTGCCCAGGCCCCCAGAGCGTCATCGATGCGATCCTCGCCGCCGTCACGCCGCGCACTCGCCTCGCGCTGATCTCCCACGTCACCAGCCCCACCGGCCTCGTCCTGCCCGTCGAAGCCCTCGTGCCGGCCCTGTCCAGGCTCGGCGTGGAGACCCTCATCGACGGCGCCCATGCCCCCGGCATGATCGAGGCCCTGGACCTCTCCGCTCTTCGCCCCACCTACTACACCGGAAATCTCCACAAGTGGGCTTGCGCCCCCAAGGGGTCCGCTTTCCTCTACGTCTCCGAGGACCGACGCGCCAGGGCCCCCTTCCGCCCCGTCGTTCTCTCCAACAACGCCGAATTGCCCATCCCCGCCCGCGAGGCATTCCTCACCGAATTCGATTTCGTCGGCACCGCGGATTACACGCCCTTCCAGGCCCTCCCGGAGGCCCTGCACTTCATGGGCGGCCTTCTCCCCGGCGGGTGGACCGATCTGATGCGTCAGAACCGAGCCCTGGCGATCGCGGGACGAGATGCCCTTTGCCGAACCCTGGGCGTGCCGCCGCCCGCCCCGCCGCAGTTGCTGGGCAGCCTGGCGACGATCTGCCTTCCACCGCTCCCGCCGGACGTCGCCGCCCGCCTCGCCCCCCCCCCCCCCAATTATTGGAAACCCCACCCAGAACCCCGCCATGCACAATGGAGGTTCCACGTGG
>JBGAOG010000026.1:0-31669 GCA_044221985.1 Phycisphaerales bacterium | reverse complement strand
CACACGATCGACCAGCGAGCGGTACTCATCCTTGAGTCGTTTGACATGTTGAGCAGTGGTGAGTGACTGCATGATGCCTCCTTACGGTTCTCCTGCGGACTAGGCGGCGTGGAAAACATTCTCCCGGTGCCAGCGCAGACACGCGGGGTCGGGACAAAAGCGCGCGGGCGGGATGATCTTCTGGCCGTGCCTTGCGGCGACAAGGTCGGCGGCGGCGTGGTCCTTCAGTTTGCGAACGCGCCCGCTGACGCGCAGCGTCAGGTCGTCATCGATCGTGACAAGCCCGGAGTCGAACAGACGGTCGAACGTGGCCGACATGCACACACCGTTGGTTGGGTCGGCACGGCGGCGTTCGTCCACGCTCCACGGAACGATGTGCCCGGCGACCAGGCACTCCGAGAGCGGGAGCCCGGTGACGCAGCATCGGTTGTTGTAGCTGCTGATGACGGCGTCGCGGAAGAATGTCTGATGCAATCGCTGCTTGACGGTGACGATCTGTTCCGACGCGCCAGTTGGAATAATGAGCGGCACATCGGCCCGCTTCTGCGGTTCGTGTTCGCGGCGCAGGGTGTGAGCGCGGATGATCAACCCGTTCCAGTCGGCATGGAATTCGTCCCGGATCGTCTTGTCGAGTTTGCTTCCGTGGGTCAGCCCAGAAATGTCTCGGGCCGCAAGTTGCGGGTCGAAGGCCCCGAAGTTGCCCAGTTTACGGGCAACGGATGCCGGTGTGCGGTGGAGAAGTGCGGCGAGTTCCTTCACTCGCGTGTCGGTGGCCTTGGTGCGCTGGAATGGGATGCGGCAATACAACTCAAACGCGAGGATCAGTTGTTCGCGAGTCCACGGTTGGCCGTCGTTGGCAGGCCGCGCATCCATCAGACTCCTCATGCGACCTTGCGATACGCCGCACCCGCGCGGGGGGATGACTCGATGACTCGCGGGTCGTCGCCTTCTGGTTCCGCGTCAAACCGAAAGGTCGTCGGGCAATCGCGGGCTTCTTTCGCGTCGAATGGGGAGATGCGGAAGCGGTGTGAGGTGATGCGTTCGATTAGTACCGTGTCACCGGGCTCGATACCGTGCTTGGCGAAGAACTCTCGCACCCACGCTCTCTTGCGGAAGAAGCGGCGCGGTTTACCGGTCTGGGCATCGGTCGGAATGTCTGTGATGACTGGTTCCGATAGGCCCTCAACGTCGAGTCGGAGCGGCTTTCCGGGCATGCCATTCGATGCGCCCGGGCCGTAGCAATCCGCCGGGAAGAAATCGTCGTGTCCGGTCAGATACAGATGGCTTGCCCGCAGGTTTGCGGCGTTGACGCAGATCAGGCGTTTGCGATGTCCGGCACGGCCACTCATCCTGAACTCTCCTAGCCAACGCCATCGTAGCGGATTGTGCGGCTGTCGGTTTGCGTGGGGAAGTGGGCGTGTTTCGCCCCTCTATCCTTCCCTATGCACATCCTCCTCACCGGCGGCGCCGGGTTCATCGGGTCCAACTTCGTCCGCTTCGTCCTTGCGGCGAGGCCAGACGTCCGCATCACCAACCTCGACCTGCTCACGTACTCGGGGAACCTCGAGAACCTGGCCGGGCTCGAGGGGCACCCGCGCTACCGGTTCGTCAAGGGCGACATCAACGATGCCGCGCTCGTGGCCAAGCTCATGGGCGAGCACGACTGCTGCGTGCACATGGCCGCCGAGAGCCACGTCGACCGCTCGATCCTGGACTCGCGTCCGTTCATCATCGCCAACGTGGTGGGCACGCAGTGCTTGCTCGACGCGGCCCGCAAGGCCTGGAAGGACAGGCCCGCCAGCCGCTTCGTGTACGTCTCGACGGACGAGGTCTACGGGAGCCTGCCGCTCGAACGTCCCGAGGTCAAGTTCACCGAGGAGACGCCCCTCCAGACCAACAGCCCCTACTCGGCCAGCAAGGCCGGCGGGGACATGCTCGCGCGGGCGTACCACCACACCTTCGGCATGAACGTCTGCACGACCCGCTGCTCGAACAACTTCGGGGCGTACCAGTTCCCCGAGAAGGTCATCCCCCTCTTCGTGACCAACCTGATCGAGGGCAAGAAGGTGCCGCTCTACGGCGACGGGAAGAACGTTCGCGACTGGCTGCACGTGGACGACCACTGCGAGGCCGTGCTGACGGTGCTGGAGAAGGGCACGAGCGGCGAGGTCTACAACGTCGGCGGGAACAACGAGCGGAGCAACCTGGAACTGACGCACTCGATCCTGGCGATCATGGGCAAGGGCAGGGAGATGATCCAGCCCGTCGCCGATCGCCCGGGGCACGACCGGCGGTACGCGATCGACGCGACGAAGATCCGGCGGGAACTGGGCTGGCAACCGTCGCGGTCGGCCTGGCCCGCGGCCCTCGAGCAGACCGTGAAGTGGTACGTGGACAACCCCAAGTGGTGGCAGCGGGTGCGCAGCGGCGCGTACCGCGAGTACTACGAGCAGCAGTACGCCAAGCGCGGCTGAGCGGAGCGGCATGCGCCACAACGAAGACATGCGCGCGGAACCCAGGACGCGGCCCGGCGGCGCGACGGTGGAACTCCTGCGCGCGCTGTGGGGGGACGCGATTCCCGAATTGCCCCCCGCGTCGCGTTGGTTCGTGCTGCACACCAAGCCGCGACAGGAGAAGGCCCTGGCCGAGTCGCTGACGGCCTTGGGCATCCCGCACTACTTGCCGACGCTGCGCAAAGTGAAGTTCTACGGGCACCGGCGGCGTACCGTTGAGGCTCCGATGTTCGCTGGGTACCTGTTCGCCATCGGGGACAAGGAGTCTGGTTATCGGGCTAACGAGACCAAGCGCGTCGCGGGCATTATCGAGGTGGCGGATCAGGAGCGTTTGGCGGGGGAGCTTCGACAGATCCACGTGGCCAGCGCGTCGGGGTTGCGCGTAGATTCTTACCGATACTTGACCGCCGGCCGGCCATGCCGCGTATTGGCAGGGCCCTTGCGTGGGGTAGAAGGGGTCGTTGAGTCCCTGCCCCGCGCGGATCGACTGATCCTGCAAGTGCAGGCCCTCGGGCAGGCCATTGCGGTGGAGGTCGATCCGAGCCTGATCGAACCGCTCGACGGGCCAGCTCCAAAGGCTGCTCGCAAGTCGGGTAGTTCCAAGAGATTGTGATCAAGTCGCCGCGCGCGACCAGGGCGAAGCCTGAGCTGACCTTGAATATTCGTAATATGTAAGGTAGTGGTTTGCACCTTGCATCTGTTTATGGTGTGGCGAATGGGCGCTCGGTGAGTCCAAGGCCTACAAAGTCGAACGCGACGCGCAGGTAAATGGCGGCGGCTTTACCATCCGAGAACGTGGGTACCAGGCGTGCGGCGAGCACCCAGGGTGAATCTGGGCGGTTTTGGCTCCGATGCCAGAATCGGAGGAGAACCACATGATTCGTTCATCGCGCACGCTTGCGCTGTTTCTGAGTGCGACTTTCGCCTACGGCACGCTGACGCCCGGAGCGTCGGCCCAGACGCCGCCATCGAACCGCGGGGACTATCGCGGCAAGAACACCAAGCCCACGAGTACCGGGGTGAACGGTGGCACGAGCGAGAACAGCGCCAAGGCCCGGCGCGCCTTCATCCAGGTACGGTCGGATCGATCTCGCGGCAATACCGGCGGGGGCAATAACCAACAGGGCGGCGGCGGGTCGGGCAACGGCCAGACGGGCGGCGGGGGTTCCGGGAACGGCACGGGGACCAGCGGCGGGGGGCTCGGCTCGCCCTCGCTCCCTCCCACGGGCCTGAACGTGGTGTCGGCGGGTGACGGGGCGCACGTGCACCTGGGTTGGACGGACAACAGCCTGGCCGAGAGCGGGTTCGAGGTGCTCCGCCAGACCCTGTCGGGCGGGACGTGGGGCGCGCAGGTGTCCCTGGCCGTGGGCGCCAACGTGACCAGCCTGGTCGACGCTCCCGGCGTGGGCACCTACCAGTACTCGGTGCGGGCGCAGGACGCCCTGGGCGGCTCGGCGTTCACGGGCTGGATGCAGGTCGCGGTCGCGGACATTCCCCCGGCGGCGCCCACGGGCGTGCAGGCGGCGGACCTGGGCAACGGTCGTGACGCGTCCATCACCTGGACCGACGCGTCGAGCAACGAGGCGAGCTTCGAAGTTGAGCGCCAGCGCTTCTCGGGAGGGGCGTGGGTCGCCGACGCGACGCTGACGGCGGCGTCCAACGTGACCTCGCTGGTCGATTCCCCCGGCGTGGGCTCGTTCCGGTATCACGTCCGCGCGATCAACGCGATGGGCGCCTCGGCCTACAGCGATTGGGCGACGCCCACGATCGCGGACATCGCGCCCTCGGCCCCCTCGTCCCTGGCGGCGGTGGACCTGGGCAACCGCGCGCAGGTGCGCCTCACCTGGGGCGACAACTCGAGCAATGAGTCGGGGTTTGAGGCCGTGCGCGAGGCCCTGACGGGCACCACCTGGGGCTCGGCCACGACGATCACCGCGTCGGCGAACGCGACGCAGCTGGTCGATGCGCCGGGGCTGGGCACGTTCCGGTACCGGCTGCGCGCGGTCAACGGGGTGGGCGCCTCGGCGTACACGTCGACGGTGCAGGTGACCGTGTCCGAGATCGCGCCGGCGGCACCGAGCGCGATCGCCGCCACGGACCTGGGTAACGGCTCGCAGGCGCGCGTCGCCTGGGCCGACAACAGCACCAACGAGAGCGGGTTCACGGTGATCCGCGAGACGCAGTCGGGGTCGAGCTGGATCAACGCCGTGACCGTGACGACGGCGGCCAACGCGACCAGCTACGTCGATGCCCCTGGCGTCGGCACGTTCCGGTATCGAGTCCGCGCCACCAACGCCGTGGGGAGCTCGGCGGAGGTCTCGGCGACGGTGACGGTCGTGCAGATCGCCCCTGCGGCGCCCTCGAACCTGGCGGCGACGGACTCGGGCACCGGGTCGCAGGTGGCCCTGCAATGGGCCGACAACAGCACCAACGAGGGGTCGTTCGAGCTGCAGCGCGAGACGCTGAACGGAACGGTGTGGGGGAGCACGACGTCCCTGAACGCGGCCGCCAACGCGGTCGCGTTGACCGACGCGCCCGGCGTGGGCACGTTTCACTACCGCGTCCGGGCGACCAACAGCGCGGGCTCGTCGGCCTACACGGGCTGGACGCAGGTCACGGTGGCCGCGACCACGCCGCCCCCGCCCGCGGCGCCCTCGGGCCTGGCGGTGGCCGACAACGGGGACGGGACGGCCAGCCTGACCTGGTCGGACAACAGCAGCAACGAGACGGGCTTCGAGCTGGAGCGCAGCCCGGCCTTCGCGTCGCAGACGATCGTGGGCTCGAACGTGACCACGTCCATCGACGCGCCCGGCGCGGGCTCGTTCATGTACCACGTCCGGGCCCTGGGCGCGGGCGGGAACTCGGTGTACACCGCCTGGGTGAGCGTCAACATCACCGACAACACCGGCGGCGGCGGTGGAGGCGGTGGTGGCGGATCGGGTGGTGGCGGCTCGGGCGGGGTTGGCTGGACCGACATCGTTCCTCCCGCCGACGCGCGCGTCATCTACGTGAGCAGTTCCACGGGCAACAACGCCAACCCCGGCACGCAGGGTGCGCCCGTGCGCACCATCGCGGCGGGGTACGCCCTGCTCCGCGACGGGTACCCCGACCAGCTGCTCCTGCGGCGCGGCGACACCTTCACGGAGGGGGCGATCTACTGGAACAAGAGCGGGCGCAGCGCCGGCGAGCCCACGCTCCTGGGCGCCTTTGGAACCACGACGGACCCGCGCCCCGTGTGGGTGACCGGGACGGACTCGGCCCTGAACCTCTCCGGGGCCAATCCCCGCTTCATCTTCGTGCAGTCCATCGAGATGACGCCCGGGACGGACTCGCGCGGCGGCGGCGGCGTCGGGCGCGTGGGCAACTGCGACACCATCACCTTCGAGGACTGCTACATCCACAACTACACCAACAACGTGGCGTTCCTCGAGGGCAACGACTCGGACATGTGCCGCAACGTCACCTTCCGGCGCTGCACGATCGCCGACGCCTGGCAGGCCGGCGGGCAGGGCACGCGCGGGCAGGGCTTCATGCTCGGGCACGCCCCGAACTTCACGGTCGAGGAGTGCATCGTCATCGGCAACGGCTGGCAGAACGGCGGCCAGCCCCGGAGCACCGAGGCCCACAACTTCTACACCTACGCCGTCATGGACAATCTCACGATCCGCGACTGCATCGTCGCCAACGGGAGCTTCCTGGGGATCTCCGCGAACGGCAACAACGGGACGTTCACGGGGAACCTGTGCGTGGGGAACGTGGTGGGCATCGGCGCCAGGCCGCAGAACTGCGCCGTCGAGAACAACGTCGTGACCGAGTGCGCCTGGCCCGGGGCGGGCTGGGACACGCAGGGCATCGACAGCCGCACGCTCTGGGCCGGTTCGCACACCGAGCTGAACCTGCCCGGGCCGATCACGATCCGCAACAACCTGGTCTCCAACAACCCGGGGGTGGCGGGGAGCGGCAACGGGGCCATCCAGTACAACAGCTCCAACCCCGGCGACTCGCGGGCCGTGCGACAGATGACCGGCAACGTGGTCCACGGCTGGGACGGAGCGTGCCTGACGGTCTATTCCTCGGGCGGGGGGTACGACCCGGTGACCTTCAGCGGCAACACGCTGGTGGCCAACGCCGGCAGGCCGGTGGTCAACTTCAATCCCGGCTCGGCCTCGGGGTTCAGCTTCAGCGCCAACCGCTACTTCCGTTCCGACGCGGGCGGGGCGTGGTTCTCCGGATCGGGGAGCCGCACCGCCGCGCAGTGGGCGTCGTTCACGGGCGAGAGCGGCGCGACCACCACCGCTCCGGCGTTCCTGGACACCACCCGCTCGGTGGGGACCTACAACGCCTCTCTGGGCGGGCCGGCCACCAGCGCCGCATTCCTGGCTCGCGCACGCCAGCAGCGTCGCTACAACTGGGATGAGAACTACACGGCGACCACGGCCAACGCCTGGATCCGGGCGGGCTTCAACATGCCGTAGGCCGCGGGGGCATTCCTCAAGAACTCGAACCACGGGGCGCGCGGGCATCAGCCCGCGCCCCCTTGTCGTTCCAGGCGTCATGGCGGACCAACCGCTCAACCCACGAATCTGCGTCCTGATTCCGCACTTTCCCAGCCAGACGGCGGCGTTCTTCTGGCGGGAGATCGGGGCGCTGGAGCGCCTGGGAGTGCCGGTGATCGTGACGAGCACGCGCCCGCCCGAGGCGAGCGAAATCTGCCATGCATGGTCGCGCGAGGCGATTGCGCGGACGACGTACCTGTTCCCGCTGACGCCCGCGCGCCTGGGGCGCGCCCTGCTGGGGCTGGCGGGGGGCGCCGGGGGTTGGGGACGGTGCCTGGGGGCGGTCCACGCGGCGGCGGGGTTGGGGTCTGGGGCGAGGATGCGTCTGCTGGGGCTCGTCCTGCTGGGCGGGGAGCTGGCCCGCGTGGCGCGGCGCCGAGGCGCGACGCACCTGCACGCGCACTCGTGCGCGGACGCGGCGTTCATCGTGCTGTTCGCGTCCCTGCTCACGGGGATTCCCTACAGCCTGACGCTGCACGGGCGCCTGACCGGCTATGGGCCGGGACAGAACATCAAGTGGGGCCTGGCGCGGTTCGGGATCACCGTGAACCAGGCGCTCAGGAAGGACGTGCTGGAGGGCGTCGCCGGGCTCGACGAATCGCGCATCGACGTGGTGGCCATGGGCGTGGACACGGGACGGTTCGCGAGGACGACGCCCTACCGGGCGCCGGCGGCGGGCGAGGTGCTGCGGCTGGTGTCGTGCGGTCGCCTGCACGAGGGCAAGGGGCACCAGGACGTGCTGCGCGCGATGGCGGACCTGCGCCGGCGCGGGCTGGGCGTGGAGCTGGACCTGCTGGGCGAGGGCCCGGCCCGGGGCATGCTCGAGTCGCTGGTCGCGGAGCTGGGGCTGGGCGGGTGCGTACGGCTGGCGGGCGCGGTGGACGAGGCCGCGGTGCGCGATCACCTGGACCGGGCCCACGCGTTCGTGCTGGCCAGCCACGACGAGGCGATCGGAGTGGCCACGATGGAAGCGATGGCGATGGAGCTGCCCGTCGTCGTCGCGCGCGTGGGGGGCGTGGGCGAGCTGGTGCGCGACGCGGTGGAGGGGCTGATGGTCCCTCCGCGGGACCCGGCGGCCCTGGCGGAGGCGCTGGCGCGCCTCGGGACCGACCCGGAGCTGTGCGAGCGCCTGGGGCGAGCGGGGCGGGAACGGGTCGTGGGTGAGTTCGGGAGCGAGCGCAGCGCGCGGGTGCTGGCGAGCCGGCTCGGCGCGGGACTGGGGGGCGGCGCGTGAGCGGGCCGCGCGTGCTCATCATCGCCGAGGCGGCCAACCCGGAGTGGACGAGCGTGCCCCTGGTGGGGTGGTCGCACGCGATGGCCCTGGCGCGGGTCTGCGAGGGACACATCGTGACCCAGGTGCGCAACGCGCCGGCCTTCGAGCGTGCGGGCGTGGACAAGGGCCTCTACAGCGTGATCGACTCCGAGGGCGTGGCCAGGCCCCTGCACCGGATGGGCGAGCTGCTCCGCGGCGGCTCCGGGCGGGGATGGACGACCAAGACGGCCCTGGCGTCGCTGTCCTATCGCTGGTTCGAGCGATTGGCGTGGCGCCGGTTCGGCGGCGACATCCGGGCTCGTCGCTTCGACGTCGTGCACAGGATCACGCCGCTGAGCCCGACGACCCCGAGCTCGCTGGCCGCGCGGTGCGCGAGTGCCGGCGTTCCGTTCGTGCTGGGCCCGCTCAACGGCGGCGTACCGTGGCCCAAGTGGTTCGACGCGGAGCGACGGCGCGAGCGCGAGTGGCTCAGCTATGCCCGGTCCGCGTACCGATGGCTGCCGGGACACGCCTCGACGCTGCGCCACGCGGCGGCGATCCTGGTGGGGTCGCGCGACACGCGGGCGCAGCTGCCCGAGAAGTACGTGGGCAAGAGCGTGTACCTCCCCGAGAACGCCGTGGACCCGGCCCGGTTCTCAACCCCGGCGGAGCGTTCATGGACGCCCCCGCTGCGGGTGGCGTTCCTGGGGCGCCTGGTCCCGTACAAGGGCTGCGACATGCTCCTGGAGGCCGCGGCGGACCTCGTGCGTTCAGGACGCGTGAGGATCGACGTGATCGGGGATGGCCCCGAGCGCGGCGCTTTGGAGGCCCAGGCGGCACGCCTGGGGATCGCCGGGGGCGTGGAGTTCGCCGGTTGGTTGCCCCACGAGCGGGTCCAGGAGCGCCTGGCGAGGGCGCATGTGCTCGGGTTCCCGAGCATCCGCGAGTTTGGCGGCGGCGTGGTGCTGGAGGCGATGGCGCTGGGCGTCGTGCCGCTGATCGTGGACTACGCTGGCCCGGCGGAACTGGTGACGCCCGAGTGCGGGTTCGCGGTGCCGGTGGGGCCTCGCGCGGTGATCGTTGCCGGTGTTCGGGGCGTGCTGGAGCGGGTCGCCGCGGACCCGGGGCCGTTGCCGCGGATGGGCGAGCGGGCCCGGCGCCGGGCGCTGGGGTTGTTCACGTGGGACGCCAAGGCGGGGCAGGTGCTGGCGGTGTACCGGTGGGTGCTGGGGCAGGGGCCCAGGCCGGACTTTGGGATGCCCTTGCGGGACGAGACGGGGAGCGTGCCGGGGTGAGCCAGGTGAAGGCAACGGTGGATTCCCACGGCGTGGTGCGTTACGCGCACAAGGTCGTGTCGCGTGCGTTCATGCGGGCGCTGATCCGCCCGCTGGTTTCGTGGGAGCCCAACGCGTCGCCGCGGGAGGGGTACACGATTGTGATCGGGTGCAACCAGCGCCTGCTGTCGATGTTGTGGGCGAACCTGCGCCTGCTGGGCAAGCTGGACCTGACGGGGTGCGACGCGGTGGTGCTGGGGATCGACCTGTCGCGGGAGGACCTGCCCGCGGGGTTCGAGGACCGGGTGCGGCGCGAGCTGGGCGGGGTGGAGGCGCGGGTGGCGTGCTACACGCCGGCGCAGATGCGCATCACGCGCTGGATCGACTGGGGCTGGGTGTACGCGTGGCTGAACTGGTGCCTGGGGATCGGTCTGGTGCGCACGCGGTACGCGTTCCTGCACGACTTCGACGCGCTGCTGCTGAGGCCCGACGCCATCCGGCGCCGCTACGACCTGATCCGCGAGAAGGGCGTGGACTACCTGGGCGTGGCGTACTACGAGGGGCTGGGCATCGGTCCCGAGGATCGGCTGGTCAACACCTTCGAGCTGATGTTCGACGCGGCCAAGGTCCGCCAGCGCCACCGCCCCATCGAGCTGTTCAACACCATGGCGACGTACAAGGGGCGGCGCGTCGAGTTCGACAGCGTGCTCTACGCCCAGAGCCGCGCGGGCACGACGCTCGCGGAGAAGATGGTCGAGCATGAGCTGGTGCACCCCAGCCAGATGATCACGCAGTTCGTGGACTTCACCGCCGGCCGCGGGCGCACCCCGGGCAAGAACAACCTCCTGATGATCCCGTACTACCTGGCGTTGGGCGACGACTGGACCATGCTCGAGGACCTGGTGCGCCAGATGGAGGCTGGTTCCACGCTGCTCACGCTCTGGGACCGCCCCCTGGATGCGGGGCGGCTGCCCGGGCCCTTCGCGCAGTGGATGTGGGAGCAGGGGATCCGCCTGGAGCGCCACGCCCACGGGCGCGAGCGCGAGATCGTGCGGCGCTACTTCGATGGCATCGTGCGCATCGCCGGCGTGCCCGCGCCCGAGGGGGCCCTGGCATGAGCGACGTGACCCAGGGCCCGGAAGCCCCGGCGGTGGTCGCGCCACCCGAGAAGTCGCTGCGCACCAAGGCCATCCACGGGACGGCGTGGACGCTGGGGGGCTTCGGCGCGGCGTACTTCATCCGCTACTTCGGGTACGTGATCTGCGCCAACCTCCTGGGCACCTCCGATTACGGGCTGATGGCCGTGGTTACCTCGGTGCTCATGGGCTTCCAGATGTTCTCCGACCTGGGCATCGGGCCCAACATCATCCAGAGCAAGCGCGGGGACGATCCGCACTTCCTGAACACCGCCTGGACGATCCAGGTCCTGCGCGGGGTGGGCATCTGGGGCGTGGCGGCGCTGCTCGCCTACCCACTCGCTCTGTACGTCGAAAAGCCGGAGGGGGCGGACGCCGGGGGGATTGCGTGGGTGATCCGGGTGGCGGGATTGACCACCGTGATCGGGGGCTTCCAGTCCACGGCCTTGATCACGCTGAACCGCAAGCTGCACCTGGGTCGGCTCACGGCGTTCACGATCGGCACGCAGATCCTGGGGATTGCAACGACCATCGTCTGGGCGTACCAGTGGCCCAGCGTCTGGGCGCTCGTGGCCGGTTCGGTCATGGGAGCGCTGATGCGCTCGACGTTCAGCTTCGCCTTCGCCCAGGGGAGGCGCGATCGGTTCGAGCTGGAGCCCCAGGCGGTCAAGTCGCTGCTCCACTTCGGGGGATGGGTGTTCGTGAGCACCCTGCTCACGTACGTAGGCTCGCAGGGCGACAACCTCGTGTTCGGGGGGCAGATCTCCCTGGCGCTGGTGGGGATCTACGCCCAGGCCAGGACGCTGGCGCGCATGCCCCTGGAGATCGTCACCCAGGTGGACTCGAGCGTGGCGTTCCCGATCTACAGCCACGCCGTCAACAGCGGCCGGTCCATTCGAGACGTGTTCTCGCGGGTGCGATTCCCGATGTGCGTGATCGGGACCCTGGGCGTGGTGGCCGCGGCCGCCTGCGGGCCGGAGGTCATCCGCCTGCTCTTCAAGCCCAAGTGGCACGCGTCGATCGAGTTCCTGCCCATCCTCTGCGTGGCGTCGTTCTTCCAGATGCTGGAGCTGGCCTGTGGGTCGGCGCTAATGGCCCAGGGGCGGGTCAAGTGGCTGGCCTATAGCCAGGGCGTGAAGGCCGTCGCCCTGCCCCTGGGGATCATCCTGGGCATGACCTTGGGCAAGCAGCACGGGCTCGACCAGGGCTGGGCGCCGGGCTCGGAGGAGCTGGACCGGGCACGCCTGATGGGCGCCCTGATCGGCATGTCCTGCGCCGATCTCGTCAAGCACGTCGTGACCGCGGCCATGACCCACGCCACGGGGCTCCGGGTTTTCCGCCAGGACGTGCTGCTGGCGGCGTTGGCGGCGGCGGGGTACTTCGCGGTGGAGTACATGCAGCGGCACGTCACGCCGCGGGCCCTGGGTCTGGTGGGCGTGGAGCGTCCCGTGCCGACGCTGCTGGTGGAACTGGCGTGCGACGCGGTGGTGGTGGGCGTGTTCTTCGCCTGGCCGGTATGGTTGTCCGTCAAGGCGTTGCGCCGGAGGGGCCATTGAGGATTACGTTTGTCATGGCGTTGATCGACGGTTCGGGCGGGGCTCGGACGGTGGGCGCGTACGCGTCCTACCTGCGCTCGCGCGGGCACGTGGTCAACGTGGTCGTTCCCCAGCAGCCCCCCGTGCCCCTGAGATGGCGCCTGCACGCGGCGGTCGACTCGCTGCGGGCCGGGATGCGCGGCGATCCCGACCTCGTGGCGACCTTCCCGGCGCCCGTCACCCTGCTGGACCATCGCGAGCCGGTGGCGGACGACGACGTGCCCGACGCGGACGTGGTGGTGGCCACGTGGTGGCGCACCGCCGAGTGGGTGGGGGGGCTGTCTCCCGCCAAGGGCGCCAAGGCCTACTTCGTGCAGGGGCACGAGGTCTGGGAGGGCCAGCCGGCCCAGCGCGTCCAGGCCACCTACGCCCTGCCCATGCGCAAGCTGGTCATCTCGAGCTGGTTGGCCGGCATCATGCGCGAGCACTACGGCGTGACCGACGCGATCCTGGTTCCCAACGGAGTCGATCTCTCCCGCTTCCACGCCGGCACGCGGGCCCGCGGCGCGCGCCCGACGCTGGGGTACCTGCACGGGGAAGCGCCCATCAAGGGCACCGACCTGGTGTGCGAGGCGGTGGCCTCGATCCGCGAGACGCACCCCGACCTGCGGGTAGTGTCGTTCGGAACCCACGCGCCCGACGCGGACAACCCGGCGCCGCAGGGGTGCGAGTTCCACCTTCGGCCGGCGCCCGAGCGGATCGCGGAGATCTACGCGTCGTGCGACGCGTGGCTGTTCGCCAGCCGCAGCGAGGGCTTCGGGCTGCCGATCCTGGAAGCGCTCGCGAGCGGGACGCCCGTGGTGGGCGCGCGCGTGGGGGCGGCGGAGGACCTTCTGGCCGGGGGCGCGGGCGTGATCGTGCCGCCCGGGGACGCGGCGGCCCTGGCCCGGGGCGTGCTGGGGGTGCTCGGGCTTTCCGCCCCGGCGTGGGAGGAGATGTCCCGGCTGGGGCGGGCCGAGGCAGGACGGAATCGGCTGGAGGATGCCGCCCGCCGGTTCGAGCGAGCGTTGGAGCAGGTGGCGGGCCTTCCTTCGGGCGTGGGCTGAACGATGCCGGGCGCGAGCGCCATCGTGAGTTTGTCGCTGTTCGGATGGATCCCGGTGGTGATCCTCCTGTTCACGGTCCTTAGGCCGACCCGCGCGGTGATTGTGGCGTTCGTTGGGGCGTGGTTGTTCCTCCCCCAGGCCGGCTTCGCCATCCCCGGGCCCGTGCCCAACTACGACAAGGTCAGCGCGACGTGCCTGGGCGTGTTCCTGGCGGCGATGCTCTTCGATTCCCAGCGCCTGGCCCGCTTCCGGCTGCGGTGGTTCGACGCGCCGATGCTCCTCTGGATCGGCGTGGGCTTCGTGTCGTCGTTCCTGGGCGGGTGGGGGCCCTACGAGGCGACGTCGGCGATCATGCACCAGGGGATCATGTGGGGGCTGCCGTACTTCATCGGACGCCTGTACCTCGGGAGCGTCGAGGCCCTGCACGACCTGGCGGTCGCCCTGGTCGTGGGCGGGCTGCTCTACGTGCCCTTCTGCCTGTACGAGATCCGGATGTCGCCCCAGCTGCACGCGATGGTGTACGGGTTCCACCAGAACGACTGGCTGCAGACGCGGCGCGGCGGGGGGTGGCGCCCCACGGTGTTCATGGAGCATGGGCTGGCCGTGGGAGCCTACATGTGCGCCGCGGCGCTCCTGGCCGTCTGGTTATGGCTGTCTCGCGCCGCGCGGAGCGTCATGGGCGTCCCCATCGCCCTGGCGGCGGTCGTGCTGCTGGGCACCGCGGTGGCCTGCAAGTCGACCGGGGCGAGCATCCTGATGGTCGGGGGGCTCGGGGTCCTGCTCGCCGCGCGGCTCACGCGGAGCGTGTGGCCGATCTGGATCATGGCGGCGGCGCCGCTCCTGTACATCATGGCCCGGACGCTCGGGGGATGGCGGGGGACGGAGCTGGTGGACCTGGCGCGCCTGGTGAGCGCCGAGCGGGCGGCGTCGCTGCAGTGCCGCCTCAACAGCGAGACGGGCCTGTGGCGGGTGGTGCAGCCGCGCCTGTTCCTCGGCGCCGGGCGCTTCATCTGGGCGGGGATCGTGCCCGAGGGGACCTCGGACCGGATCATTCCCGACGGGATGTGGATCATCGCGCTGGGGCGTTTCGGGCTGGTGGGCCTGGCCGCGTTCGTGGGGATCATGGGCCTGCCGATCCTGGGGTTCGTCCGGCGATTCCAGGGGAGGGCGTGGTCGTCGCCGGGGGCCTCGATGGCCGGGGCCTGGAGCGTGGTCATCGCGATCTACCTGATCGACAGCCTCACCAACGCGATGCTCAACCCCATCTTCCTGCTGGCGGCGGGGGGCCTGATCGGCGCCATGCCGCCCGAGGCTCCCGCGCCGCGCCGCGTCGAGCCCGAGCCGGGGCGGATCCGCCCGCCGGCACGCCGAGGGTTCTTCGTTCCGCGGCGCCCCGACGCCCCGCCCGAGCGAGGGGAGGCGCGGGCATGAGCGGGCCGATCGTCCAGGACATCGCGCCGGTGGACCTGCTCGTGGTCATCGTGAACTACCGCACGCCGGACCTCACGATCCAGTGCCTCGAGTCGCTGGCGTCGCAGGCCGCGGACGTGCCGGGCTTGCGTGCGGTGGTGACGGACAACGCCTCCGGGGACGATTCGGTGACGCGGATCGAGGGGGCGATCGTCGCGAGGGGCTGGGGCTGGTGTCGCGTGGTCCCGCTCCCGCGCAATGGGGGGTTCGCCTACGGGAACAACCGGGGGATCGAGGCCGGCCCGCGGGCGCGCTACGTCCTGCTGCTCAACAGCGACACCATCGTGCACGGCCACTGCCTGCGGCGCTGCGTGGAGGTGATGGACGCGAATCCCGGCATCGGCGCGTTGAGCTGCCGCCTGCTCAACCGCGACGGCACGATCCAGAACGCCGCCCGCCGGTTCCCGACCCCCTGGCGCCTCACCGTCCGGGCCCTGGGCCTGCCCGACAAGCTGCCGCGCCTGTTCGCGTGGGCCAACCTGGAGCATCCCGGCTGGGACCGCGGCGCGGCCTCACGCGACGTGGAGTGGCTCGGGGGCGCGTTCCTGATGATGCGCGGCGACGTGCTGGCGCAGGTCGGGCTCCTCGACGAGGGGTTCTTCTTCTACGGCGAGGACATCGAGCTGAATCACCGCATCAAGGCCGCCGGGTACCGGCGCTTCTACGACTGCGTCGAGACCACGACGCACCTGGGCGGCTCGTCGTCGGATCCGGCGCGGATGTCGGCCCTCGCCCGCAGCGAGCACCACTGGCGGGCCCGCTACCTGGTCCAGCGGCTGTGCTACGGGGCCCTGGCCGAACGCTGGGTCCGATGCCTCGACGTGGTTACGCACGCAGCGCGAGGCGCGTGGCACCGGGTCCGCTCCGGCGCGGGCTCGGCCCAGTGCCAGTACCACGGCGACGTGGTGCGGACGATCCGCGGATTGGGCGCACGGACGTGACGGGCGTGGAACACAACCCGGCCCAGCCCGGCGCCCCCGCGTCGGCCCCGGCGCAACCGCGGCTGCTCTTCGCCCTGGCGGGATTCCACTGCGTGAATCGGGGGGCCGAGGTCGCGCTGGAGTCGGTCGCCGGTGAGATGGCCCGCCAGGGCCTGGCGGACGTGACGCTGGTGGGCGCGGGCGAGGCGCGACCGGGCGATGCCTACCGATTCGTCCACGCCGGGCGGGTCGCGCGCGAGCGGTTCGAGCGCTGGCCCCGGTTCCCCATCCTCCGCAGCGAGTACGCGTGGGAGGAGGCGACGTTCGCCCCGCGACTGTGGGGCGCGTACGACCCGCGTGCCTTCGACGCGACCATCACGTGCGGCTACCCCTTCACCAACTGGGTGTTGCGGGCCAAGGGCGGACGCGGACGACCGGCCCACGTCTACGTGACGCAGAACGGCGACTGGCCCTGCCGGCGCCAGGGCAGTGAGTACCGGTGGTTCGCGTGCGATGGACTCGTGTGCACGAACCCGGACTATTACGAGGCCAATCGCGCCGCGTGGCCCAGCGTGCTCATCCCCAACGGGGTCGACCCGGCCCGCTTCCATCCCGCCCCGGCGGACGCCCGGGCCCTGGGGATCCGCGTGCGCGGACCGCGGGCGATCATGGTCAGCGCCCTCATCGACAGCAAGCGCGTGCTCGAGGGCATCCGGGGCGTGGCGCGCGCGACCGACGTGGGGCTGGTGGTGGCGGGCGACGGCCCGCTGCGGGACCAGGTCGAGTCGCTGGGGCGCGAGCTCCTGGGCGATCGATTCCAGCGCGTCACGCTCCCCCGCGATCGCATGCCCGATTTCTACCGCACGGGCAGCGTGTTCCTGCACATGAGCAAGGACGAGCCGTCGGCCAACTCGTACATCGAGGCCCTGGCCACGGGCCTGCCCATCGTCACCCACGATCGCGGGGTGACTCGCTGGACATTCGATGGGTTGGCGTCGCTGGTGGACAGCGACGACCTGGACGCCGTGGCGGCCGCCGTGCGCGGGGCGGTGCGTGCCGGGGAGAGCGGGCGCGACGCCCGCCTGGAGTTGGCCACGCGCCGGTACGCCTGGTCGCGGATCGCCCGCGACTACGCCCGTTTCGTGGAGGGCGTCATCCTCGCGCGTCGCGGAGCCCATCGCCCATGAGTTCCGCGCCGCATCGATTCGAGAACGTGGGCGCGGTCGTGATCGGGCGCAACGAGGGCGAGCGCCTGGTCCGGGCGCTGCGGGCGGTCGTCCCGATGGTGCGGGCGGTGGTGTATGCGGATTCGGGCTCGAGCGACGCCAGCCCTCAGCGGGCCGCGGAGCTGGGCGTGCGGGTCGTGGTGATCGAGAAGCCGTACACCGCCGCGAAGGGACGCCAGGCGGGGCTGGAGGAGCTGCTGCGTCTGGCGCCGGAGGTTGAGCATGTGCAGTTCATCGACGGGGATTGCGTGTTGCGGGAGGGGTGGCTTGAGGCCGGGTGCGCGTTGATGGTCCGCGATCCGCGCGTGGGCGCGATCTCCGGGCGAAGGCGCGAGGAGCACCCCGAGGCGACGATCTACAACGCGATGGTCGACGTGGACTGGAACGCCAGGCCCGGGGCGTTCGATTACCCGGGCGGGGATTCGCTCTGCCGCGCGGCGGCCCTGCGCCAGATCGGCGGCTGGGCGACGGACCTGATCTCGGGCGAGGACCCCGACCTGGGCTTCCGTCTTCGCGACGCGGGGTGGAGCGTGCAGCGCCTGGGCGATGAGATGACCCTCCACGACATCAACATGCGCTCCTTCGGAGCCTATTGGCGCCGCGCCGTGCGCGCCGGGTACGGGTTCCTGGAGGTGGGGTGGCGTCACCGGCGCGGGACGGGGCGGTGGTGGTTGGGGCGAGTGCGCAGCGCGGTCGTCTACGCGGTCGTGCTCCCCGCGGTGCTGCTGGGCGCTCTGGCGTCGACGTGGCCCTACGCATGGATGGCCGGCGTGCTCGCGGGGCTCTTGTACGCGCGCCTGTTCTGGGCCTTGTGGCGCCGATGCCGGGCCATGGGGGTCCCGCCGCGGGTCGCCGGGGCGTACGCGCTGGCGAACATGGCGTGCAAGTGGGCGACCCTGGAGGGCGCGGCACGCTACCTGCTCGCCGCCGCCCGAGGGCGA
This sequence comes from Phycisphaerales bacterium, assembly GCA_044221985.1. Classification (GTDB taxonomy): domain Bacteria; phylum Planctomycetota; class Phycisphaerae; order Phycisphaerales; family UBA1924. The sequence continues at coordinate 13,740 of JBGAOG010000026.1, read as the reverse complement.
CGAGAGGCGATCATCGAGTACAAGCGCGTCGGACCGGGCGCGGGGGAGAGCGCCGCCGGCAGCGCGGGAGGGTCGAGGCCATGAGCATCCGCCTGGCCTATCTCAACAGCCGCTATCCCTCGCTGTCGCACACCTTCATCGAGCGCGAGGTCCGGGCCGTGCGCGCGCGGGGGATCGAGGTCCACACGTTCACGGCCAACGCCCCCGACGCGCAGGATGCGCTGGGCGATCGCCACGCCGCCGAAGCCCGCGAGACGTTCGTGCTCAAGACCGCGATGCGCGAGCTCCTGCGGGACCAGGTGCGGGCGATCGCCCGCTGGCCCGGAGGGTACCTGCGGGCCCTGGGCGAGTGCCAGCGTCTCTTCGGGGTCGGAGCACGAGCCCGGGCGACGACGGCGGGGTACCTGATGGAAGCGGCACGCCTGGCCCTGGAGATGGACGCCCGGGGGCTGTCCCACGTGCACGTGCACATGGCCAACAACGGCGCCGCGATCGCGCTGCTGGCCTGCACCATCAATCCCGAGCTCTCGTACAGCCTCACGGTGCACGGTCCGGCCGAGTTCTTCGACGTCCATCGGCTCAACCTGGCGGAGAAGGTCCGCCGCGCCGTCTTCGTGCGCTGCATCTCGGAGTTCTGCCGTTCGCAGGTGATGGCCTGGTCCGATCCGGGGCGGTGGGATCACCTCCACATCGTGCACTGCGCGGTGGATCCCGAGGCGCTCAGGCCCGGGCCCGCGCGCGACGCCGACGGTTCCCTGCGCCTGCTCTCGGTGGGCCGGCTCGACGCGGTCAAGGGCTTCCCCGTCCTGCTCGATGCCCTGGCCCAGGTTCGCCGCGAGGGCGTGGACGCGACGCTGGAAATCGTCGGCGCGGGTGCCCTGGACCAGTCCCTCAAGGCCCGTTCACGCGAGCTGGGGCTGGAGGCGTGGATCGCGTTCACCGGGGCCGTGAGCCAGGAGGACATGCCCGGCGTCTTCGAACGCAACGACGCCTTCGTGCTCGCCAGCTTCATGGAGGGCGTCCCGGTTGTCCTGATGGAGGCCATGGCCAAGGGCCTGCCGGTGATCGCCACCCGCGTGGCCGGCGTGCCGGAACTGGTGCGCGACGGGCGGACGGGCTTCCTGGTGCCCCCGGGCAGCGTGTCGGCACTCGCGCAGGCGATCGTGGGGCTGGCCCGCGGGCGCCGGGAGCTCGATGGCCTGCGGGCCGCGGCTCGCGAGGTGGTGGTCCGTGAATTCAGCGTGCAGGTGCAGGGCCCGCAGATGGAGGCGTTGTTCCGTCGGTACCTGGCCCACGCCGGAGCACCCTCGTCGTGAGGACCGAGCGCATGGATCCGATTGTGGAGCGCGGGCGGGGCGCGGAGCCGCGGGCGGGGGCCATGCGCCTGGGCGGGCGCTGGCTGGTGGGCATCCTCGGGGTGGCGCTGGCGCTGCGCGTGGCCTGGGCGCTGGCGGTGCCCGTGATGCCCATCTCCGATTCGGCGATCTACGAGGGCTACGCGCGGATGGTGGCTACCGGGCAGGGGTACGCCCTGCCCCCGGAGAAGCCGGGCGATCCCGTCGAGTTGAGCTGCTTCTGGCCCCCGGGGACGAGCTTCGCGTACGCGGCCTTGTTCCGGGTGTTTGGGACGCCCGACCACGCGGGGTACGCCCCGATCCTGGTGTTCAACATCGTGCTGGGCGTGAGCGGCGTGTGGTTGCTGGTGCGCCTGGTGGAGCGGGTGCTCAGCCGCAGGATCGCGCTGGTGGCCGGTGCCCTGATGGCCTTGTGGCCCATGGGCGTCGAGTTCAGCAGCCTGCTCCAGAGCGAGGTGCCCTTCACGTTCCTCGTCCTCCTGGGCATGGTGGCCTGGGTGGAGCTCAAGGGCCGCCCGGTGTGGCGGGGCATCCTCGCGGGGCTGGTTTTTGCGGCGGCGACCTACGTGCGTCCCACGGCCCTTCTGCTTCCCGTGGCCCTGGCCCTGATCGAGCTGGTCCCCGCGCCGAGGCGTGCGACGACCGTGCTCAGCGCCGGGCTGGCCCTGCTGGTAATGGGCGCGGGCTTCGCGCCCTGGGCGCTGCGCAACCAGCGGATCTTCGGCGAGTTCGTGCTGATCTCGGCCAACTCGGGCTCGAATCTGTGGATGGGAAACAACCCCAACACCAAGGGCGAGTACATGCCCCTGCCCCCAACGCCGGGCCTCAACGAAGCCCAGCGCGACCGCCACCTGGGCCGGGAGGCCAAGGCGTACATCCGCGCCCATCCGGGCGCGTTCCTGGGCCGCACCCTGTACAAGCTCGCCAAGCTGCACGACCGCCAGAACATCGGGGTGGGCTGGAACGAGCGGGGCCTGGCGGCCCTGGGCGCGGGCGGCGCCATCACGGCGATGAAGGTGCTGAGCAGCGCGTACTGGTACGCGGTGCTGGGGTTGGGCGTGCTGGGCGCGGGAGTGGTGCTGGCGCGTCACGGGGTGATGGGCCTGGCGGGGAACCCGCTGCTGGGGGTCTGGGCGTACTTCGCGCTGTTGCACGCGATCTACGTCACGCAGGACCGCTACAGCTTCCCGCTGACCCCCATGGTCATGGCCCTGGCCGCCAAGGCGCTGGTGGTCCTGGTGCGTCGTCGCCGGGGGGGAGGCGGGCATGGCTGAGGCCGGCCTTTCCCGCCGCTACGCGCTGATCGCGCCCTGCCGCAACGAGGCGGCGTACCTGCGCACGACGCTCGACTCCATCGCCGCCCAGAGCGTGGCCCCCGCGCTGCTGGTGGTGGTGGACGACGGGTCGACCGACGAGACGCCGCGGATCCTGGTGGAGTACGGAGCGAAGCTGCCCTGCCTGCGGGTGGTGACGCGGCCCGACCGGGGCCGGCGTGCGGTGGGGCCGGGGGTGATCGAGGCGTTCTATTCGGGGTACCAGACGATCAACCCGCGCGAGTTCGACTACGTGTGCAAGCTCGACCTGGACCTGGACCTTCCCCCGCGGTACTTCGAGATCCTGATGGAGCGGATGGAGCGCGATCCGCGCCTGGGCACGTGCTCGGGCAAGGCGTACTTCCGCCATCCTGGCACGGGCGTGCTGGTCAGCGAGTTCTGCGGGGACGAGACCAGCGTGGGCATGACGAAGTTCTACCGGGTGGCGTGCTTCGAGGAAATCGGCGGGTTCGTGCGCGAGGTCATGTGGGACGGGATCGACTGCCACACCTGCCGGATGCGCGGCTGGGTCGCCGCGTCCTGGGACGAGCCCGAGCTGCGCTTCGTGCATCTGCGCCCCATGGGCTCGAGCCAGCAGTCGATCTGGGTGGGCCGCCAGCGTCACGGCTTCGGGCAGTGGTTCATGGGCACCGGCCTGGCCTACATGACCGCCAGCGCGCTCTACCGCCTGCCCAAGCACCCCGTCCTGGTGGGGGCCCTGGCGATGTGGTGGGGCTACGTCAAGAGCATGCTGAGCGCCAGGCCCCGCTACGAGAACCCCGCGTTCCGGCGCTTCCTGCGCCGCTGGCAGTGGGAGGGTTTGGTCCTGGGAAAGGCCCGCGCCACCCAACGAGCGTGGGAGCGCGGGCGGCGCGAGCGCCAGGCGACCGGCGGGGGCTCGACATGATGCCGGGTGCGAGCAGGTCACGCCTCAAGCACCGGCTCCGCGCGGTCGTCGACCGGGCGGCCGCCTGGACGGGCGCCCTGGCCGCGCGCGAGCGAGCGCTGCGGGGCGTGCTGACGATCCTCACGTACCACCGCGTGCTCGAGGACGACGCGTGGGGCGCGGCGCCCTTGCCGGGCCTGGCCGTGCCGCGCTCCGCGTTCGGGGCCCAGGTCGCGTGGCTGGCGAGGCGGTTCGAGATCGTGGACGTGTGGACCGGCCTGGGCCGGCTGTCGGCGCCGGGGCGGAGGGAGCGCCCGCTGCTCAGCATCACGTTCGACGATGGACATCGGGACAGCGCCCAGATCGCGGCGCCGATCCTCGAGCAGGCCCGGGTGCGGGGCACGTTCTTCCTCGTGAGCGGCTTCGTCGGATCGGATCGAACACTGTGGTTCGACTGCGTCGCTCGCTGGCACGCCACGGCGTCCGACGCGCAGTTGCGGTCGACGCTGGCTCGCGTGGGGCGGGCCGCGGACGCCCGGGAGCGCCCCACGCTGCGGACCATCCTCGAGACGCTGAAGTCCGCGGATCCCGGCGTCCGAGCGGAGTGCGTCGCCGCCGCGAGGAACGCGGTCGGGGAGAGCGACGCCGACCGCGCCATGACCGTCGAGCAGTCCCGGGCCCTGGCTCGGGCGGGGCACGAGATCGGCGCCCACAGCGCCACGCACCCGATCCTCACGCGCGAGGACGATGCGTCGCTGGAACGGGAGATCGTCGAGTGCAAGGGCGACGTGGAGCGCCTCGCGGGCGTGCCGGTGCGGGGGTTCTGCTATCCCAACGGCTCGTTCGACGAGCGCGTCCTCGGCGTGGTGGGACGGGCGGGCTACAAGTACTGCTGCGCCACGCGGTCAGGGCGGGTGACGGGGCGGGAGAACCCGCTCTGCCTGCCCCGGATCAACATGAGCGTGGACCATGCGACCTTTCCCCGGGGCGTCTTCAGCGAGCGACGCTTGAGGATGGAGTTGGCCTGGGGCGATCAACGGGGGTAAGTCGTGCGTGCGATGAAACCGGTAGCGTACCTGAACTCCCAGTATCCTTCCCTGACGCACTCGTTCATCGAACGCGAAGTGCAGGCGGTACGCGCCCAGGGCATCGACGTGCACACCTTCTCGATCCGCCCGCCCTCGAACACCGGCGCCCTGGGCAAGGCCAACACCGAGGCGGCCCGGGAAACATGCGTGCTCATGCCGGGCGTCCTGCCGCTCCTGGCCGCACAATTGCCCGTCTTCGCCCGTTTTCCACTGGGCTACGTGCGGGGCCTGGTCCTGGGCCAGCGGACCTCGGCACCCGGATTGGTCGCCCGGATCAAGTCGCTGGGCTACACCTTCCAGGCGGCCCGCCTGGTGCTCGAGTGCCTGCGCCGGGGGATCGAGCACATCCACGTGCACATGGCCAACAACGGGGCCGCCGTGGCGATGCTGGCGACGGCGATTTGCGGGCGCCTGACGTACAGCCTCTCGATCCACGGGTCCGCGGAGTTCTTCGACGTGCACCGCATCAACCTCCGGGCCAAGGTGCGCGGCGCCCGGTTCGTTCGCTGCGTTTCCCACTTCTGTCGCGCCCAGGTCATGGCGTGGAGCGATCGTCACTGCTGGGAGAAGCTCCACATGATCCGCTGCGGGGTGGAGGTGGCACGCCTCACGCCCGTGACGCCCCGCGTCGGGCCCGGGCCCCTGCGCATCCTCAGCGTTGGGCGATTGGACGCCATCAAGGGCGTTCCCCTGCTGATCGACGCGTGCTCCGAGCTTGGGCGACGCGGCGTCGACTGGCGGCTCGAACTGGTCGGCGCCGGACCCCTCGAGTCGGCCCTGCGCCGCCAGGTGACGGCCCTGGGCCTGGGCGCCCGCGTCTCGTTCTCCGGTCCCATGGGGAGGGAGGACGTCCTGAACGCCTACGACCGATCCGATGTCCTGGTCGTCTCCTCGTTCATGGAGAGCCTGCCCGTCGTGCTCATGGAGGCCATGGGCAAGGGGATGGTCGTTCTGGCGACGGCCGTCGGGGGCATCGCCGAGCTGGTGCGCCACAACGAGACCGGGATCCTGATCCCCCCGGCGAACCACGACGCGATGGTCGACGCGCTCCAGGAGGTCTCCACTCGCTTCCACGACCTGGGTTCCATGCGCCAGGCCGCCCGCCTGGCCGTGCACCAGGCGCACGACCTGGAACGCAGCGGCGCCGCCATGGCGGAACTGCTCACCCCGATGCTCCACGGGCAGGCCCAGCGCGGGCGCCGAACCACCTCGCTCGCGACGGCCTAGGAAGCCACGGCAGGGATGAATCGCACTTCGACACGTCCGCCGCCCGAGAAGCCAACGCCGCTCCCGCGCCCTGGTCTGCCCGTGGTTCGCCTGCTGGGGTGCGAGGTCCACGCCCTGCGTGCCCCGCAGGCGGTGGCCCACGTCGTGGACGCCGCCCGTCGCGGGGAGGGGGGTTGGGTCGTGACGCCCAATCTCGACATCCTGCGCCGGCTCGTCAACGAGCCGGGATTCGCCGAGCTGTGCTCGGGCGCAACGCTGCGACTGGCGGACGGGATGCCCCTGGTGTGGGCCAGCCGGCTGCAAGGGAACCCGCTGCCGGAGCGGGTGGCGGGTTCGGACCTGATCTGGTCCCTGTCCGAGGCGGCCGGCACGCACGCCCTGGGGGTCTTTCTGCTGGGCGGGAACGCGGGGGCGGCCGATGCCGCCGCGGCGGTGTTGCGGGCGCGATTCCCGTCGATCCAGATCGCGGGAACACACTGCCCGCCGCTGGGTTTCGAGTCGGACCCGGGACAGCGGGGCATGATCGACACGGCGCTGCGTGCAGCGGACCCGCGGATCGTGTATGTGGCCTTGGGATCTCCCAAACAAGAGAAGCTCATTGCCGAGTTGCGGGCCCAGTTTCCGCGGGCGTGGTTCCTGGGCATCGGGATCTCGTTCAGTTTCGTGAGCGGAGAAGTCGCACGGGCGCCGCGATGGATGCAGCGTGTCGGGCTGGAGTGGTTCCACCGCTTGGCACAGGAGCCGCGCCGGCTGTTCCGGCGTTACCTGGTGCAGGGGCTTCCGTTCGCGGTTCGTTTGCTGGTAACGTCCCTGGCCGTGCGATTCGGACCCGCCCGTGGGAACATCGGGGTTTGAACGCTTCTGGCCAATCCTGCGGCGGAACGAGTTCTAGAACGAGCTTGGGGCATCCGATCATGAGTTGGTGCACGCGCTCAAGAAAGGGGCCGATGTTCGAAGCGTTGGCGATATACTGCACGCCTGATCGCCCTGGGTGCGCGGGGGATCGCCGGGTGCTGGCGCAGGGGGGAACAAGGTGGGTCCGTTCGCTCCGGGTTTTGTTGAGCCCTTGCGGGCGAGGTCTTCGCTCGGGCGTGGAGTGCGCGCCGGGGGCGCGGGCATGCTGAGCAAGCTGCGGGCCTGCGTGCTGCTCTCGGGGTCGATCCGGCCCACGGACCTGCTCAAGGGCACGAGGAGGTCTCCGCTCTCGCTGCCGGCCGACGCGCACCGGAGCGTGCTGGCGGTGTGGGCGCTGCAGGCCGAAGCACTCGGCGCCGAAGTGGGACGGGGTTCCTTGGCGTTGCGCGTGCTGGTGGATCGGGGCGCGCCCCTGCCGAACTCCCCGCGGGGGACGCCGCGGCTGGAGGTGACCATCCAGCCCGACCCGGCGGACTTTCGCGGGACGGGCGGGTTGCTCCGCGACGCGTGCGTGGAATACGGCGACGACGACACGATCCTGGTCGCCAACGGGAACCAGATCCCGTTGGAGCCGCTGACGGGCGTGGCGCGGGAGCTGGACGACCGCGGGGGCGACGTGTCGCTGGTGGCGCACGAGGACGGAACGCCCGTGGGGTTCTTCCTGATGCGCGTGGGGGTGCTGCGCGCCGTGCGGGAGATGGGATACATGGACCTGAAGGAGCAGCTGCTCCCGCACCTGGCCAAGGAGTGGGACGTGCGCGTGGTGACGAGGCCCCAATCGCCGGCGCTGGCGATGCGCACGCTCGACGCGTACATCCGGGCCCTGACGGCGTACCACCGGCACGCCGCCGGACCGGCGGAGCGGCCCGACGCTCGCGATGGTGAGTGCTGGTTCCCGACGTTCTCGATCGTGGAGGGCGGCGCCCGCGTGGCGGCGTCGGCCCGCGTGCATGACTCGGTCGTGCTGAGCGGAGCGACGCTGGGCGAGGGTGCCGTCGTGGTTCGCAGCGTGGTGGCGGAGGGCGCGAAGGTGCCCGCGGGCGCCGTGGTCGCCGACGCCGTGGTGGATGCACGCCACGACTTCTCGCGGAAGGGCCGGGCGTGATCCCCAGGGTGCTGGCCAAGCAGGGTTGGACGCCCGGGCACGCGATCCTGGCGGTGCTGTTTGCCCTGGGCGCCGTCGCGGCCACGTCGCTGGCGTGGAGGGACATCGGGGCCATCGCGTCGCACGACCCCGAGGCCAGCCACATCTACCTGGTGCCCGTGGTGGCGATCTGGATGATCTGGGTGCGCAAGGTCCGGCTGCTGCGCTGCCCTCCGGGCGGGGGCGTCGTCGGGACGGGCATCGTCGCGCTGGGGTGGGCGCTCTCGTCCATCGGCTACCGCTACTCGATCCAGTCGTTCTGGCACGGGGGCTGCGTGCTGGTGCTGGTGGGCGCCCTGGTCAGCGTGCTGGGCAAGCACGTCCTGTTCCAGTTCTTCCCCGCCTTCGCGGTGCTGGCCTTCGTGGTGCCCGTGCCCGGGCAGATGCGCCAGGCGATCTCCGTGCCGCTGCAGACGGCCAGCGCGGCGGCGACGCACGCCGTGCTCCAGGTGCTGGGGGTGGAGGCGGAGTTGAACCAGAACCTCCTCTCGGTGCGCGGGACCAACATCGAGGTGGCCGAGGCCTGCAACGGGATGCGGATGGTGTTTGCGCTGGTGCTGGTGTCGTACGCGTTCGCGTTCGGGGAGCCCCTGCGCGGGTACGTGCGGGCCATCATCATGCTGCTGAGCCCCATCGCGGCCCTGGCCTGCAACATCCCGCGCCTGGTGGGGACCGTCCTGGTGTACGCCTACGCCGGGCAGGGCGCCGGCGACGCCTTCCATGGCATCGCCGGGTGGGCGATGCTCCCCCTGGCGTTCCTGCTGCTGCTGGCGATTACTCGGACGCTCCGCTGGGCGCTCCTCCCCGTCGAGCGCTTTACACTTGCCTACCAGTGACGCCCCCGGACCTCCCGCATGTTCAACACCCTGGCTCGCATCCTGACGGCCGCCCTCCTGGTCGGCATCCTGCTCGAACGCCTGACGTTCGCCAGCCCCGACCAGGCCGAGCCCTTCCACGCTCGGGTGGCGCAGCTGGTCGAGCAGATCCCCTCCGTGTTCACGGGATGGACGGGAAAATCGATGCCTGTGCCCGAACCCGCGCAGGCGCTCCTTCGTCCCAGCGCCATGCTGGCCAGGGAGTACGTCCACACGTCCCGCAAGCTCGTGGCCGACCTGGTGGTCGTGCACTGTCGGGACACCCGCGACCTGGCGGGGCACTACCCCATGCGGTGTTATCCGTCGTCGGGCTGGGAAGTGGTAGGGGATCCGGTGGGTGTTTCGGTCACGGTGAACGGCGTGGAGATCCCCTTGAGCCGATATGAGTTCCGGAAGCACTCGTTCGACAGCGAAACATCCAAGGTGATTTATGGGACGTTCCTGCTTCCCGGGAAAGGCGTGGTGGCCAGCATGCAGGAGGTCTACCGCAACGCCTCGAGCTATCGCAGCCGCGTGTACGGGGCCACGCAGGTGCAGGTGATCCTGCCGGGGGAGTTTCCGCGGGGAGAAGAGGTGGGCGTGGTGGGTGAGATGATCGAGCAACTGCTCCCGCTGGTGCGGGAGGTGCAGATGCAGGGCGTGGGGGGCAAGCCATGACGGGCCGATCCGACGAGCAGGCCCTGGGCGAGGTGCGCACGGTCCGGCGCTTGGGCGGCGCGGGTGAGCAACGGTACGTGTACGACGCGGCCCTGGGCGACACGGGCGACGGGCATCACGGGCACGCCCATCCGAGCCTGTTCAAGACCGTGCATCGCCTGCTGCGCGGGCGGTACGCGATCACGCTGGTGATCGCGGGGGTGCTGGGGATCGCCGGGGCGGTGGGGGGGTACGTCTCCACCAAGCCCAAGTTCCGGACCACGGGGCAGGTCCAGGTCGAGTCGATGCTCCCCACGACGGGGCTGGGCGGGCCGAGCCTGTACAGCCCGCTGGGCAACGTGAGCACCTACGTGGCCACGCAGGCGGCCCTGATGCGCAGCGACCGGGTGATCGAGGCGGCGATGGACTCGGCGGAGTGGCGGGCCCTGGGCCTGGGCTCGGGGGACACGGGTCAGCGCGACCTCCTGGCGTCGCTGGAGATCCGCGAGTCGCCCACGAGCCCCGAGCTGATCGAGGTGAGCTCGACCCACGAAGAGAAACGCTTCACCCAGGCCGTGGTCAAATCGCTGCTCAAGGCGTACCAGACGCTGCACCAGGAGGAAGAAGATCGGGCCAGCGACTCGCAGGGGCGGGCGCTGCGCGAGCGACGCACGCAGATCAACGCCAAGATCAACGAGCTCAACGCCCAGATCCTGGACCTGAGCCGCGAGTTCGGGACGCCCGACCTCGGCTCGGCCCTGGAGCAGCGCACCCGCCAGATCGACCAGCTCGACGAGCAGATCCAGCGGATCAAGCTCCGCGAGGCGGACCTGGCCGCCCTGGTCGAGGCGGGCACCCCCAGGGCGCCAACCCCGCCCTCGGGCGCCCAGAGCTGGTCGGCGGAGAGGATCGCGCAGCTCGATCCCAGGGTCGTCCCGCTGCTGGACCAGCTTCGCCTGGCCGAGGCGGAGCACAAGGAACTCACGCAGGTGCGCCGCTACGGGGAGCAGCACCCGGCGGTGAAGGCCGCGGGCTCGCGCGTCTCGCGGGCCCAGGCCATGATCGACGACTTCGTCACCAAGTGGCAGCCCCCGCCGCAGGTGCAGGAGGCGGCGGCGGCGATGAACTCGACGGACCCGGAGGAGGTCAAGATCAAGCGGGCGCGCCTCGAGGAGCTGCGCGCGGGCATGTCCGCCGAGCGGGCCAAGATGAGCGAGGTCCAGCAGCGGATCGCGGCCATGAGGGACCAGATCCGTCGCGAGGAGCAGGATCTGGGGAGCGTGGAAACCGCGATCAGCTCGCTGGCGCTGCAGATCTCCGTGGTGCGGGAGTACAACTCGACGGGACGCATCCGCGTGCGCAGCGAGGGGTTCACCCCGGCGTACCCGACGGTGGACCGGCGCAAGAGCTTCGCGGCGGCGGGGCTGGCCCTGGGCGGGGGGGCGCCGGTGGCGCTGATGCTGCTGCTGGGCCTGCTGGACCGGCGTCTGCGCTACAGCGATGACACGGGGCAGGAAGGGATCGGGGCCCCGCTGCTGGGGATCCTCCCCATCCTTCCGCCGGACGTCAAGGACGAGGAGCGCCGGGCCATGGCGGCGCACTGCGTGCACAACATCCGCGTGCTGCTGCAGCTCTCGGCCGAGGCGGGCGGGGCCAAGACGTTCTGTATCACCAGCCCCACCAGCGGGGACGGGAAGACGAGCCTGGCGCTGTCGCTGGGGCTGTCGTTCGCGGCGTCGGGAGCGCGCACGGTGCTCGTGGACTTCGACACCGTGGGCACGGGGTTGTCGTCGAGCATGGACCTGCGGGGCGGGGAGGGCCTGGTCGAGGCGGTGCTGCGCGGGGAGCTCAACGGGTGCGTGCATCCCAGCGGGGTCGACGATCGGCTGTTCCTGATCCCGTCCAACCCGGGCGACGAGTTGCACGTGAGCCGGTTCTCCACCGGCGCGATCCGGCGCCTGGTCAAGCAGCTGCGCGACCAGTTCGACATGGTGCTGATCGACTCGGGCCCGATCCTGGGGAGCATCGAGGCGTCGCTGGCGTGTGCCCAGGCCGACGGGGTCGTGCTGGTCGTGGGGCGCGGGCAGCATCACGCGTTCGTGCGCCGGGCGGTGGAGCGGATCCAGGCGGTCGGGGGCGTGCTGGCGGGGATCGTGTTCAACCGGGCGACGGCCCAGGACTTCAAGCGGAGCGTGTCGTCGGGCTCGGTGCGGTCGGTCCCGCGCGGGCTGCCCCCGGGGGCGGGAGGGGCCCCCCGCTCGGGCCTGTCCAAGGCCGGCCCCCTGGCGAGGACGGTGGCCGAGGACGTCTCGGACGACCGTCGGGCGGCGTCGTGAGCGCGTGGGGAGCGTGGGATGATCCAGCAGGCGGGCAAGCCCGAGCCAACGCTGTGGGGACTGACGACGGTGGACCTGCACGCGCGGTTCTGGGCGTCGCGCGGGGTGCAGGTGGTGTGCCCGGGGCGGGCCAGCGAGCTGGTCCCCCACGCCGAGCTGTACCTGCTGGCGAGCGAGCGGACGCTGGCGCTGTTCCCCCTGGCGGGGATCCTCGAGACGATGGAGTGGCTGGGGCCGACGCTGTACTGTGCGCGCCTGCACGACACGCGCGACCAGGGCTATCGCGAGCACGTGGACACGGACGACGCGGGGCGGTTCGTGCGATTGCGGCGACTCTACCGCGGGGGCGAGCGGCGCGTCGCCCGCCTGGGGTTCACGACCGACGAGGAAGTGGCCAAGATGTGGCAGAACGCGGCCGACGCGGGGGCGGGCTGGAAGGCCCTGCGGCGGATCGTGCGCCCGCGGGACCGGTTCGCGGCGACGGTGAACGCGCGCCTGTACGACGCGTCGGATGCCGAGGACGTGGACCACTTCGTGCGCGACCTGGTGCGGGATTGGAAGCGCCCCGATGCCTCGATCGACCGGGTGCGCCGCGCCGGCGATGGGGTGTGGGCCGATCCGACGGCCAGCGTGGATCGCGACGCCCGCCTGGTGGGGCCGCTGTGGATCGGCGCGGGCCGCAAGGCGCCCCAGGGCGTTTCGGCGATCGGGCCCAGCGTGATGTGGGACCGTCCCGAGGCGCGCCCGCAGCGCGGGGAGGTCCGCTGGATGGACCTCGAGCCCCTCTCCCCGCCGGCGCTGCGCCCGCTGGCGCGGCGCCCGCGTTTGTCGCTGCTGGCCAAGCGGGGATTCGACCTGGTGTTCGCATCGCTGGCGCTCACGCTCACGCTCCCGCTGTACCCGATCATCATGGTCGCGATCCTGTTGGAGGACGGGCGCCCGTTCTTCTTCTCGCACAAGCGTGAGACGCTGGGCGGGCGGAACTTCGGGTGCATCAAGTTCCGATCCATGCGCAAGGACGCCGAGAGGATCAAGGCCCAGCTCCAGGCCGCCAACCAGGCGGACGGCCCGCAGTTCTACATGGAGAACGACCCTCGCCTGACGCGCGTGGGGAGGTTCATGCGCAAGTACCAGGTCGACGAGTTCCCGCAGTTCTGGAACGTCCTGCGCGGGGAGATGTCGATCGTGGGCCCGCGCCCCAGCCCGTACCAGGAGAACCAGTTCGCGCCGGGCTGGCGCGAGGCGCGCCTGAGCGTGCGCCCCGGGGTCACCGGGCTGTGGCAGATCCGCCGGACCCGCGCCCAGGGGTCCGACTTCCAGGAGTGGATCCGCTACGACATCGAGTACGTCGAGAAGCAATCGTTCGGGTTCGACCTGGTCATCATCTTCAAGACGGCGATGATGATCCTGAAGGGATTCATCCGCAAATGAGCCTCAAGCCCAAGACCGTGCGTCGGCTGCTGGTGATCGGGGGGGCGGGAGTCCTGATCGGCCTGGGCGGAGCCGGGTTCGTGGCCGTGCGCAACTACCAGGCCCAGCGCTCCAGCGCGAGCGCGCGCGAGCAGGGGATGGCCGCCTACGACGCCGGGCGATACCCCGAGGTCCTCGATTCCCTGGGACGGTACCTTCGCCGGCACGAGGGCGACGCGCCGGCGATGATCCGCTACGCGCGGGCCCGCCTGCGCGTGGAGGAGGCGGGCGGCGGGCACCTCTCCCAGGGGGCCAGCGCCCTGCGCCGCTACCTCGACCTGGCCCCCGATGACCACGAGGCGATGCGGGAGCTGCTGGACTGCAACCTGCGACTGGGGCTGTACCCCGAGGCCAAGGCCCTGGCGCGGCGAATGCGCCCCGCCTCGCTCGAACACGCCGGCAAGGAGCACCTGCACGCGCTCGCGGCGGAGGCGACGGCCATGCTCGCGATGACGCCCCCGGATCGCGAGGCGGAGGCGATCATGCGCCGCATCG
>JBGAOG010000025.1:0-32115 GCA_044221985.1 Phycisphaerales bacterium | reverse complement strand
GCCGGCACCGGCTCCTTCGTGGACATGTGGACCGTGTCCACGGGCACCATCAGCGACACGGAGATGGGCCTGTACGACAACAGCGGCGCCAAGATCGCCGAGGACGATGATCAGGGCAACGGGGTCAAGAGCACCCTGTCGTTCGGCGATACCAACTCGCGCGTGCATCCCGATGGCGGCGACGCCCTCATCGGACAGGACGGCGCCCTCGCGGGCGGCGTGTACTGGCTCGCCGTCGCCGGCTACAACGTCACCTTCACCGCCGGCTGGCAGGTCACCACCACCAGCACCGCCCTGGGCACCATCAACGTCGGCATCAACGCCATCGACGCGTCCTGCACCACCAGCCCCACGGGCGTCGGCTCGGCCACGCCCGCCAGCGGGCTCTCCGGCGCCACCACGCACCTGGGCGTGAACGTCACGCCGGGCGCCTCGCCCGCCAGCACCTTCGCCAACGTGGGCAGCGGCGTCACCGCCGACTGCACCACCGCGGGCGCGGGCACCGTGACCCTGTTCGATGACGGCCTGCACGGCGACGGCGCCGCGGGCGACAACACCTGGGGCGCCGACGTGACCATCACCGCCGCCGCCGCCGTCTACACCTTCCCCTTCAACATCCTCGACGACCAGGCCCGCACCGGGACGGGCAGCATCGGCTACACCGTCATCCCCAGCCCGCCCACCTGCCCCGCGGGCATCGAGCCCGCCAGCTTCTCCAACATCGCCTCCATCGACCCCGTCGGTGACGCCACCCCGGGCAACGTGGTCATCCCCGGCGCCTCCCTGGCGTGGACGGCCGCCAACATGGTGGACAAGATCCACGTCAGCGGGCGCCTCGTCGAGGTCGACACCGCCACCTACGGCACCGAGGCCCGCTTCCGCGTGACCTTCGCGGACGCGACCTTCGTTGACCTCCAGCCCTCCACCGTGACGTCCTTCACCGACTACACCGACGTGGTCGACTACGTCTTCGACCTCGTCCCCAACCGGTCCGCCAGCACGATCGTCAGCGTCGAGGCTTTCGAGAGCTTCGACGACACGGTTGACGGCACCGACGCGAACTGGTCCAACCTCTGCTTCGCCTACGACCTGGCCTGCCCGGCCGACGTGGACGACGGCACCGGGACCGGCACGCCCGACGGCGGCGTGGACTTCAACGACCTGCTCTACTTCCTCGCCCAGTACGAGGCCGGGCTCCTGCCCGCCGACCTCGATGACGGCAGCGGCAACGGCGTGCCCGACGGCGGCGTGGACTTCAACGACCTGCTCTACTTCCTGAGCCACTACGAGGCCGGCTGCTAAGCCCCGCCTGAGTCGGTGTGTCTGACCGCAGTTTCGAGCCCCGGGAGCCTCCTCCCGGGGCTTTTTCCTGCGCGGGCTCAACGGGGTTATCAAGACGTGCCGCGCATGCGAGGTTGCAGCAAATGCGAAAAAAAAGACCGCATCGCCCTTTGTTCGGATTGCGTTGGAAGCGCCTTTGGAGTTATCCTGTCGCCGCCGGAGTCTCCGGCTGTCCCGTGGCAATGTGCGCCTTGGGGCGTGTGGGGCCCCGCGACCTGGTGTCGATCCGGGGTGGGTGATCGTGACGGCGGCCCACCGATGGGGCAGAGTTCCAACGCCGTTGGTCTTGTGGGTACGGGCGAGAGGAAAAGGAGCATCGCAATGAGGACTGGTCTTTTGTTGGCCGCAGCCGGGCTGGCGCTGGGCGTCGCCTCGGTTGCCAATGGACAGGTGGTCGCGGGCACGGTGCCCGTCGCCATCAGCGACACGACGAACAGCACGAGCACAGCAACGGTCGCGGGCGTGGGCGTGATCACGGACGTGAACGTGATCTTCCAGTGCACGCACACGTGGGACTCGGACATCGATCTGATCCTGAGCAACGCCGGGGACGCCAAGTACCTCATCCTGAGCAGCGACAACGGCAGCTCGGGCGATAACTACAGCACCACCCGCTTCGATGACCTGGCCGCCGCTTCCATCACCACGGGCGTGGCCCCGATGAACGATAACTTCAAGCCCGAGGGGTCGGGCGGCACCTACAGCGGCACGCTGCCCGCGGGCGCCTCACTGGCCAACCTGGGCGGCTTCAACGGCGACGTGGCCGATGGCACCTGGACCCTGCGCTGGTACGACGACGCGGGCGGCGACACCGGCAGCGTGACGTACTGGTCGATCGAGTTCAACGGCGCGGTCGACCCCGCGGGCCCGCCGCCCATCACCGCCCCGACCAACCCGTCGGGCACCGGCCTGGCGACTCCGGCCAGCGGGCTCGTCGCCAGCACGACGCTGCTGACCGTCGTCGTCAGCCCCGGCGGCAACCCCGTGAGCACCGGCCTGGGCGTGGTCGCGGACCTGACCGGCATCGGCGGGTCGGCCACCCAGACGTTCTACGACGACGGGACCAACGGCGACGTGACGATCGGCGACAACACCTTCAGCTTCAGCGCCACCGTCGGCGCTGTCGCCGGGGGCGCCAAGACCATGCCCTTCACCATCACCGACGCCCAGCTCCGCAGCGGGACGGGCAATATCGCCTTCTACGTGGCCGCCGAGCCGGGCGTGTTCGAGGACCTGGGCAGCATCGCCTGCACGCCCACGGATCGCTCGGCCACCCTGGCCGCCAACGAGGTCAAGTGGTACAAGGTCACCCTCCCGGCCACGGGCGTGGGGACGTACGTCGACATGTGGACCGTCTCCACGGGCACGATCGGCGACACCGAGATGGGCCTGTTCGACAGCTCCGGCGCCCTGATCGCCAGCGACGACGACAGTGGCAACGGGCTCAAGAGCGAGCTCTCGTTCGGTGACGTGGGCCCGCGCGCCAACCCCGACGGCGGGACGGCCGCCGCCCTCACGGGCCAGAACGGCGCCCTTGCGGGCGGCGTGTACTGGCTCGCCACCGGCTCCTACAGCATGACCTTCGCCAACGGCTGGCAGGTCACCTCGGGAGCGACCGTGGGCACGGTGGACGTGCACATCAATGCCATCGACATCGCCACCTGCAACACCCCGCCCTCGGGCGCGGGCACGGCGACTCCCGCGGGCGTCACCCAGGGCCAGAGCACGCTGCTGGTCGTGGACACCACCCCGGGCGCCAACCCCGCCAGCACGGGCATCACCGTGACGGGCGACACCTCCGGCTTCGTCGGCGGGAACGCCACCCAGACGTTCTATGACGACGGGACCAACGGCGACGCGGTCTCGGGCGACGGGAACTACAGCTTCCTCCTGGCCGTGGATTGCACCGAACCGACCGGGGCCCACAGCGTGGCCTTCACGGTGGCCGACGCCCAGGCTCGCTCGGGCACGGGCAACATCGCGGTGACGGTCAACGCCGCCGCCGTCTTCGCCGCCTCGGGCGTAAGCGGCAACGGTCAGATCTGTGGGAACTCGCTGCTGAGGGTCACCGTGACCCCGGCGGCCTGCCCGCCCAGCACCGGCATCGCGGTGACGGCCGACCTGACCACCATCGGCGGCGGCGCGGCCGACGCCATGTACGACGACGGAACCAACGGCGACGTGACCTCCGGCGACAACACCTTCAGCCTTTCCGTCCTCACGCCCGCCGGCGCCGAGGGCACCGTCTTCACCCTCCCCTTCAGCGCCAGCGACGCGGCGGCCCACACCGCCAGCGGCAACATGACGCTGACCCTTGACCGCGCGGGCGATACCTGCGCCACGGCCTACAAGAAGGGCAACGCCGCCGCGAGCATCCTCGGATCGCTGGGCACCAGCGATATCGACATGTTCGCCATCTGCGTCGGTGATCCCCTCACCTTCGGCGCCACCACCTACCCCGGCACCCTCTACGACACCCAGCTCTTCCTCTTCAACCCCGACTGCACCGGCGCGCTCATGAACGACGACGTGCCCACCGGCAACCCCGGTGACACGACCCTCCAGTCCGCCATCGTCGGCGTCCCGCTGGCCGCCGGCGGGCTCTACTACCTCGCCGTCAGCCGTTACGACAATGATCCGCAGGACGCCGCCAGCGCCGACCTCTGGCTCGACACCCCCTTCGACGTCGTCCGCGCTCCCGACGGGGCCGGCGCGGCCAACGCCCTCCACCACTGGTCCGGATCGGCGAGCACCGCCGGCGCTTACCAGGTCGACCTGACCAGCGCTACCACCACCTGCGCCGCCGACATGGATGACGGCTCGGGTACGGGCACGCCCGACTGCGGCGTGGACTTCAACGACCTGCTCTTCTTCCTGGCCGAGTACGAGGGCGGGCTGCTCTCGGCCGACGTCGACGACGGCTCGTTCACGGGCACGCCCGACTGCGGCGTGGACTTCAACGACCTGCTCTACTTCCTGAGCCACTACGAGGCCGGCTGCTAAGCCTCGCAGGTCCCATTCCTGATCCCTACGCCCCGGGAGCCTCCTCCCGGGGCGTTTTCTTTGGGTTCCGACCCGGGATTCCGCGGCTTGGGTTGCGAACCCGGATTCCTGAGGTATATTGACTGAGGCCTCCGTGCGTGGTTCGTGCGTTGTTACCGGGCCTCCCCTGTTTGGGGGAGAGGGTGAGCCTGGAGGTGAGCATGTTCGGGCTTCCAAAACCGGCCTTGGGCGCGCTGGCCGCGAGCGCTCTGGCGGCGTCAGCGCTGGGCGTGCCCCGCGAGGGCGTCCAGTTTCTCTCCGTCCCCTCCGAGGGCGTCCAGGACGACCCAGCCAACGCCATCCGCACCGTGGTGTTCGACGGGGGGTACGCCGCCTTTCGCATCCACGTTTCCGCGGCGCTCCACTCCCTGGACCCGTTCACCTGGGCCACGGATGCCCGGCTTCAGGTCACCGCGCCCGACGGCACCCGGTTCATCATCCAGCCCGTGCCCGCGACGCACGAGTTCAATGACGTGAGCGTGAACGACGCGATCTTCCCGCTCCCGTCCCCCGTGTCCGCGGGCGGCGAGTGGACCTTCCGGTTCTTCGAGGCGTTCCAGGACGCCCCCGTCGGGCCCGATGCCAATTGGGCCCCGATCACGCTGACGCTCGACGACGACGAGGGCGCCCCGCCCGCGATACTGCAGCCCGTCCAGAACGTCTACTCGGAGATCGAGGACAACGACCGAAAGAGCCGCGCCAACCGGATCCTGAGCCTCGAGCCCGGGCAAGCCATCGCGGGCACGACGACCGGGTCCGCCAGCTCGCCCGGTCCGTCCAGCGCCGACTATTTCCGGCTCCGCACGGTGGCGGCCTCTCTGGGTATCTACCGGCACGAGCTGGTCACCACGAGCGTGACGCCCGGGCACGCCGCGACCCTCCGGGGTTGCTCGCAGTCCAACGGCGTCATCGACCCGATCACGGACGTGGCCGTCCAATCATCCTACATCGGGGACGCATCGCGCCGTTTCAACGCGTGGTACGGATTTGGCAAGCAGGAGGAGGTCTACCTCCGCGTGACCGGCGCCACGGGCACCACGCAGCCGTACGTGTCGGAGTACACCCGCGTTGGCGTCCAGCCGGTGGTGGTACCGCGGACGTTCCGATCGGGCTCGCTGGAGATCAACACCAGCGGGATGGGGCACCAGACGGACACGGACCTGTGGGTGTACGACGCGGATTTCAACGCGATCCCGGGCGCGGGGGACGACGACGCCGTGGGGCTCGCGTTCGGCTACTCGCGGTACGTCGGGAATTTCGCGTCGGGAACATACTACGTGGTGGTGGCGCCGTTCAACCTGGCCAACAGCCTTCCCAGCACGTATGCGGGCGAGGTGTTCCAGGACGGCGACGTCGCGGATTTTGCGGACGTCGTGGTCCGGAGCACGTCGGCCCAGGGCGCCCCGGTGGACCTGTCGATCACGGACGCCCTGGGACGCGAGCCCGTGCCCCTGACCACGGGAAGCGATCCCTTCGGCGTCGCGTTCGTGCGCCTCGATATCGGGTGCCCCGCCGACCTCGACGATGGGTCGTTCACGGGCACCCGTGACGGAGCGGTTGACTTCAACGACCTGCTCTATTTCCTGGCCGCGTACGAGAACGGCGACGCGGCCGTGGACCTCGACGACGGGAGCGCCACGGGGCACCACGACGGGGCGGTGACCATCGACGACCTGCTGTACTTCCTGCTCTTGTTCGAGCAAGGGTGCTAGCCGCGAATCGGCCCGGGCGATGTGCGCCCGGCGAGCCGATCGGTTCGATAACGGGAGCGTGGACATGCGCGATCCGCGAAACTCCGTCCTGGCGGCGTGCCTGCTGCTTGCGGGCCTGGCGCCATCGAGCGCCCGCGCCGTCCCGCGCGACACCGTGACGTTCACCAACGTGGCTTCCGCGGGCGAGTTCAACGCCCCCGTCAACGAGGTCCGCCTGTACTCGATCACGCAGGGGTATGTGGCCTCGCGCCTGACGATCTCGGCCACGCTCAACCGCGTCGCCCCCAGCACCTGGGGCAGCGACTCGCGCATCCTGGTGACGGCCCCCAACGGGGTCGCCACGGTGGTGCGGCCCTTCACCGTGGCGTCCTTCGAGGGGAGCCTGAGCGTGGCGGACTGGCCCGTGGACATCGCCATGCCCCTGGGGCCCGCCGCCGGGCAGTGGTCCTTCCGCTTCTATGAGTTCTACGCCGACGACCCGGGTGGCATCGACGCCGTCTGGAGCTCCATCACCTTCCAGTTCGACGACACGCAGGACGCGGTGGGCTGGTACGAACGCGTGGACGCGGGCGAGAGCGTCTCCACCACGCAGACGTGCTACGGGCAGGGCGCGCTCCCGCGCGTCGGGGGCGTGCTGGTCGGGGGGGACGCGGACCTCTACACCCTCGAAATCTGCGACCCCGGGCAGTTCCACGCCACCACCGAGGGGCGAGCGGACTTCGACACCCAGCTCTTCCTGTTCCGCCAGGACGGCGCCGGGATGGCGTTCAATGACGACTCCCCGGGGCAGATCGGGCTCCAGTCCACGCTGACGGGCAACTTTGTCGTGGGCGCGGGGCGGTACGTGCTGGGCATTTCCCAGTTCAACCGCAAGCCCCGCGATGCGCAGGACCAGGCCATGTGGCTGGACGACCCGGGCCGCGCCGAGCGCGTGCCCGATGGTCCGGGCGCGGGCGGACGCCTCGCGTCCTGGGCCGCCCCCTCGGCGGGCGCGGGCGGTCCCTACGAGATCGCCCTCGCCGGCGCGTGCCTCATCCCCCAGACCCAGCAGTGCGTGGCCGACCTCGACAACGGCACCGGGACGGGCCAGCCCGACGGGGCCGTCGAGATCTCCGACCTGTTGTTCTTCCTCGGCGGGTATGAGGCCGGCGACGTCCGGGTGGACTTGGACGATGGTTCCTTTACGGGCGTGCACGACGGGGCCGTGGATTTCAACGACCTGCTGTTCTTCATTTCCCACTACCTTGACGGATGCTGAGGTCGCGGACCCGGTTGGGCCCCGGGGGTGATTGCACCCGATGCGCCGAAGGAGAGCTCGGTCGGGCCCCCTCTTCAAGGACCGGGGCCGGCGGCCATCGCCTGTCCGGAGCGCGACGCGCCGACCGGTCGCGTTATGGGTCCGACCACCCTCGTGCATCCCGAATGTAGGGGAAATCCGGACAAATCGTTGGTCGGTTCCGGATGTACGGTGTATCTTGAACGGGCGGGGAGTGCCGCGCCTTTGGTGCGTATTCGTTGTTTGTTTGGAGTAGTGCGGGACCGGTACCAATCACAGACTCGTTTTCTTGGAGGTGCGCGATGAAGTTGCTCAGTGGAGTGGGTATGGGAGCGGCGTTGGCGCTGGCGACGGCAGCCTACGCGCAGCCGGCGTCGTTCACGGACTTGGGGACGCACAATTCGACGACCGAGACGTTCACGCAGGAAGTGACGCTCCTCGGCCCGACCGACATCCAGTGGTTCAAGGTCGTGCTCCCGTCGGCGCCCTCCGCGTCGTCGGGGTACGCGGACCTGTGGACGGTCTCGGGCGGGCTCAACCTGATGGGCGACACCGAGATCGGCATCTACGACAGCGCGGGAACCCTGGTCGCCAACGATGACGACAGCGGCGTCGGCCTCATGAGCGCGCTCACCTTCGGCATCGGCTCGGGGCAGACCATCGGCGATGCGTTCAACCTCGGCGGGGACGGGATTGCCAACGGGGAGAATGGCCCCCTGGCCGGCGGAACGTACTGGGTCGCCGTGGGACGGTACAACGTCACGTTCCTCACGGGCTGGGATGCCACGAGCACCTACGCCGGCATCGAGACCACGACCACGCTGAACTTCGCCGTGGCGCCCCCGACGGCGCCCTTCCCTCCCTCGGTCGCGGGCGTTGCGACCCCCAACTCCGCCGAACCGGGCACGGGCGTTCTGTTCACGGCCGGCGTCACGCCGGGCGGGAACCCGACCAGCACGGGCCTGGCGACCACGATCGACCTCTCCACCGCCGGCGGCTCGGCGACGCAGGCGATGTACGACGACGGCACGCACGGGGACGCGGCGGCCGGGGACAGCACCTACAGCTACCAGTACACCATCCCCGCCGCCCAGCCCGCGGGGCAGCTCACGCTGCCCGTGACCGTGACGGACGCGCAGTTGCGTAGCGGGACGGGCAACATCGGGTTGTATGTTTCCGCCGCACCGGCGACCTTCACGGAACTGACCAACGTGGAGTGCAACGGCGCCCGCCCGTCCTTCAACATCGACTTCGCCAATGAGGTCAAGTGGTTCAAGCTGACGCTCCCGGCGGCCGGCGGCGCGGGCGCGTGGGTGGACATCTACACCCTCTCCACGGGCACGTTGGCGGATACCGAGATCGGGCTGTACGACAACAGCGGCGTGCTGATCGCCGACGACGACGACAGCGGCAACGGGCTCAAGAGCACGCTCTCCTTCGGCGATGCCGGCCCGCGCACCAACCCCGACGGCGGCGGCGCCGTCGCCCTCGCGGGCCAGGACGGCGTGCTGGCGGGCGGGGTGTACTGGCTGTCCGTGAGCGCGTTCAACACCACGTTCGCCCCGGGCTGGCAGGTCACCTCGACGGGCGCCGGCACCGGCAGCGTCGATCTGGTGATCGATGCCATCCGACCCGGTTGCTCGCTGCCGCCCCACGGCACGGGCGCCGTCACGCCCACGCCCATGGTGACGGGCAACACGGCCAACTTCACGGTCACCGTGACCCCGGGTGACAACCCCGTGAGCACGGGCCTGAACGCCCGCCTGGACCTCTCCGGCGTCGGTGGGTTGGCCTCGCAGCTCATGTACGACGACGGAACCCACGGCGACGTCACCGCGGGCGACAACGTCTTCGGCTACGCCCACACGATCCCCGTCGGGCAGGCCGAGGGCAACGTCGTGATCCCCTTCACCGTGGCCGACGCCCAGTCCCGCAGCACCAACGGCTCGATCGCCACCAGCGTCGTGAGCGCTCCGCAGTGGGACGAGACGATCAACGGCGGGGGCGACGCGGGCGACCTGCCCAACACCGCCCAGATCCCCGGCGGCACGGGCCCGCTCAACAACATCGCCGGCAACCTCGACGCGGGCGAGGCCGACATGTACAAGATCCAGATCTGCGATCCGGGCGCCTTCTCGGCCTCGCTGTCGAACAACTACACGCCGGGCCTGGACACCGAGATGTTCCTCTTTGACTCCAACGGCGCGGGCATCGTGATGAACGACGACGATGCCGCGGGCGGGGGCGGGCTGCGCTCCGCCCTTTCGAGCGCGTTCACGTCCACGCTGGCCGCCGGCAACTACTACCTCGCCGTGACCGGCTTCGACACCGATCCGCTCAACGCGGCCCTGGCCGAAATCTGGGAAGACATGCCGTACGGCACCGAGCGTGCGCCCGACGGGATCAACAACGGCGGCGACATCACCGTCACCGGCTGGGACAGCGATCCACTCGGCGACGCCGGGGCCTATCGCGTCATCTTCACGGGCGTCTGCTACGCCGGCCCCTCCTCCAACTGCGTCGCCGACTTCGACGACGGGAGCGGGACGGGCACGCGGGACGGGGCCGTCACCATCGACGACCTGCTGTACTTCATCGCCTTGTATGAGGCGGGCGACGTGCACGGCGACGTGGACAACGGGACCTTCACGGGCACGCAGGACGGCGCCATCACCATCGACGACCTGCTCTTCTTCCTGTTCCACTACGAGAACGGCTGCTGAGCCGCTCGACATCGCGGTTTGAATCCCAGGGCCCGCGGAGCGATCCGCGGGCCTTTTCTCTGGGTGGACCCGAGTCGGTCTTGCGGCGGGCGCTAGGGCGCGGGGATCTCCACCTCGCCGGTGATCTCGAAGCCGATGCTGGGGCGCCGCACGGACGCGTCGAAGAGCACCTCGGAGAGCGCCCCGGGCACGAGGTACGTCATCCGCCCGCGCACGCGATAGGGCACCTTGCCCGCCAGGGCGGGCGCGGGACGCGCGAAGGCCATGGGCAGCTCGACCTCCTGGGAGCCGAAGCGTCGCAGCGTCGCGCGGCCCGAGCGCACGCCGCGGAAGACCTCGCGCCCGTCCAGCTCGAGCTGGTACTCCACGTCGCGCAGGGGCAGGGCCCGGGGCCCCGGGTTGTCGGCCCGCACCAGCAGGGAGAGCACCAGCCCGTCGGGGGTGTGGTCGCGCACCCCCACGGAGGACTCGCCGATGCGCGGGGCCGGCGTGCCAGCGCAGCCGGCGAGCAGGGCCAGGGAAACGACCATCGCTGGGGGACGCGTCATGCGGGCAAGTGTACCGCCGCGGGCTACTCGGGCATGTGGACCCAGTAGGGATCGTCGACCTGGGCGTGGGCGGGCGTGACGCCGTACACCTCGGGCGCTCCGGCGTTGTAGATCCCCCATCGCACCATGAGCCATCCCATGACGCCCAGCAGGATCCAGGCGCCCAGCTCGGCACTGCGCCAGCGGCGCAACCGGAAGAGCAACCCCACGCCCAGCGCGCTGGTGAGGACCTTGAAGCAGACCACGGCCGAGATCGACTGGGTCCCGATGATGAGGCGGGCGATGGGGTTGGACTCGGCCATCCCCACGCTCCGCGTGTAGCACAGGGTCATGTCCAGGTCGGCCAGGCTCATGAGGACGATGGCGGCCAGCAGGAGGACGACCCGCGTCGAGCGCGGGAAAATCTCGCTCCAGGGGCGGGCGAGATTCCCGGACGTGATGATGCCGGAGCCGAGGACCATCGGGAGAGGTCCATCGGATTGGGGGGCGTCGAACCCGAGCGCGGCCCGGGGGATTCGGCCCGTAGACTTGACGACCGTGCCGCGCAAGCCGATGGGTGCCCAGGCGCCGGAGTTGCTCATGCGAGTTCGCGGACCAGACTGGCGGACATTGGCCCGGTCGGCCCTCCTGGGGCTGGCCCTGGGCGCGGGCACGGCGCGGGCCCAGGGCCTCTACGCCGCCCTCAACGACTCGATCCTCGCCCGCGAGGGCCTGGCGAGCGTGCGGGAGTTCGTGGGGGCGAACAACCTGGCCCAGGCGGCGCGGGTGGTGCAAGGCGTGCTCGACAGCGACGCGGAGCGGGTGATCGAGTCGCCCGACGACGCCGGCGTCTTCGTGCCCGTGCGCGATCGGGTGCATGCCGAGCTGCTCGCCAGCGCGCCGTTGCTGGCGCGATACCGCGAGGCCGAGGGCCCCCGGGCCCAGCAGCTCCTCGACGCGGGGGAGCTTGCCCTGGTGGAGCGCACGCGCCTGCTGACCCGCGCCGGGCTGACGGCGGCGGTGCGCCTGGCCCAGCAGGAGCTCGAGGCCGCCCGCTTCCACTCGGCGCGGTTCTTCCTGGAGGAACTGCGGGATCACCCGGACCGCAAGGTGGACCGCGAGGCGTGCGACTCGTGCGCGGCGCTGGCTCGCCTCCTGGCCCGGGTGCTGCCCGAGCCCGAGGCCATCGCGCTGGACAAGGAATTCGCCCAGGACGCGGCGGCCCTGGGCCTGCATCCGGCGGAGCCCAAGGCGGGCACGCCCGGGCCGCTGGTGCCCACCCGCACGCCGCTGGACCCGAGCCCCTCCCTGGACCTGTCGCGCCTGCCCGCGCTGGCGCTGCGCAGCGTGCCCCTGGACGCGTCGGCGGGCGAGCTGGACGAGCTCGTGGCCGGCCCCCAGGGCCGCCAGCGGCGCGCCGACCCCGTCGCGTTCCCCGCGCTGGCGGGGAACCTCCTGCTCGTCAACGACGGGACGCGGGTCAGCGCCATCGAGAGCGACACGTTCGCGCCGCTGTGGACCATCGAGCCGGGAGATCCGGCGGCCACGCCACGCCCCGGCGACGACGGGGGCCTGGTCTTCATGGGCTACTCGCGCACGGTGGACGACATCGCGGCGGCGTGCGCCGGGGGGCTGCCCGGCGCGGGCGTCGTCGTCGCCACCACGGGCATCGCCCGCAACGGGCGGCGCGGCGGCGACTCGCGGATCCACGCCATCGACGCGGCCACCGGGGCGCCCATCTGGTCCGTCGATCCCGCCCTGCTGGACAAGTCGCTGGAGATGTCCTCGGTGCGTGGCCCGCTGGTCGTGGATGGCGACACCGTCGTGGCGAGCCTGCGCCGCCAGGGCCCGATGGGGCGCGAGACGGGCGTGCTGCTCGTCGGGCTCGACCTGTACACGGGCAAGCTCCGCTGGCAGCGCCTCATGGGCGTGCTGGGGCAGCTGCCCTGGGGCGTGGTGCAGCGTCGCGCCGACGCCATGCTGCTGGACCGGGGCATCGTCTACCGCGCCGACGAGATCGGCGTGGTGGGCGCGTACGTGGCGAGCACCGGGCGCCCGCTCTGGGTCCGGCGCATGCCCACCAACCGCACGCTGGACTTCCGCTTCAACCGCCAGCCCGAACCCCTCCCGCCCTACACGCTGCACCGCCCCGTGCTGGCGGGCGGGTCCCTGTTCGTCCTGGAGCCGGGCGAGGGCAACATCCTCCGCCTGGACGCTTCCACCGGCGCCCTGCGGGGCACGCGCGGCGCCTCGGCGCTGGGCGGGCCGCGATACCTCCTCCACGCGGGCGAGTACCTGGTCGGGATCGGGGCCTCGCGGGTGGCGTTCGTGAAGCTGGCGGAGCTCGACGAGGGCACGGTCCACCTGTCGCCCACGCTCAGCGACGCCGCCGGGCTGGCCCCCACGGCCGGCAGCCCCATCGTCGGACGGGCGGTGGTCGCGGGCGAACGGGTGCTGGTGCCCTTGCCGGGGAAGATCGCGGGCATCGACCCGGCCAACCCCGAGCAGGTTTCGCTGGCGTCGTTGGAAGGCTCGGGCACGCTCCTGGCGGCGCCGGGTTACCTGCTGGCCGCCGACGAGAAGATGCTCCGGGGCTTCATCGCCTACGACGAGGCGTCGTCGTTGCTGGAGGGCCGGATCGCGCGCGACCCGCGCGCCACGGGCGCGATGCTGGCGTTCGTGGAGCTCGCCCTTCGCGCCGGCAAGCCCGAGCACGCCGCGCCGTACGCCGAGCGGGCGCTGGACGCGCTGGACCTGGCCCAGGCGTCGGGGGACGTGGCCCGCCCGGGCGATCGGCGCCGCCTCTTCGACCTGCTGCTGGGCGCGCTCAAGCCCGGCGTGTCCAGGGGCGACGCCCGGGTCCAGGACCGCCTGGCCGCGGCCCTGGAGCGGGCCGCCGAGAGCCCCGAGGAGCGCGCCACCCAGCTCGTGCGCGTGGGTGCGTTGCGCGAGGAGCGGGGAGAGCCGGGCAAGGCCGCCGAAGCGTTCCAGGCCATCCTCGCCGACGACAAGCTCGGGCGTGCCCGGCTGCTGCCGGCGTTGGGCGTCGATCCGGGGCTCGAGGCAAGCCGGGAGGCGTGCGACCGGCTGACGGCGCTGGTGACGCGCCAGGGCGTGGCGGTGTACGCGCCCTTCGCCGACGAGGCCGCCCGCGCCGCCGCGGCCCTGCCCCCGGGTGCGGGGCCCGATCGCCTCGTCGAGTTGGCGCGCCGGTATCCGCTGGCGAACATCACGCCCGACCTCTGGGCCCGTGCAGCCCGGCGTCTGGGCGAGGCCCGCAAGCTCCCCGAGGCTTCCGCCGCCTGGGGACGGGGGCTCCACGCCGCCGAGATCCTGGTTCGGGCCGGCGCGACCGAGCAGATCGCGGGCGTGGGGCGGCTGGGGCGTGAGCTGTGCCTGTCGCTCCAGGCGGGGGGCAACGCCTCGTCGGCCTATCGGCTGCTGGTGCGGCTCGCCGCACAGTACCCGCTCGCCCTGGAATCGGGCGACGTTCCGATGGACGTGTCGGCCCTTCGCGCGGAGCTGCGCGGCGCCGTCGCCGGGGGGCAGGGGTTGGCCCGGGCGGGCTCACGGATCGATCCGACCCTCGCGCCCCAGGCCCTGCCCGGCTGGCGCCTGGGCGACGTGCTCATCCCGCCCGGGCCGGGCTCGCCCACCGACTGCGCCTTCCTGCACTCGCCCGCCACGAGCACCGTCGCCCTGGTGGTCGTCTCTCCGGAGGAAGGCCGCCTCGCCCAGGCCTGGACGCGCCGCTACGACGCCTTTGCGCCCACCGCGCTCAAGGTGGGGCTCGAACGGACGTACCTGTTCTGGCCCGGCTCGCGCGGCGGGGGCGTGGAGGCCATCGACAACGCCTCCGGACGAACCCTGTGGAAGTCCGACGAATTCGCCGCCCTCTTCGCCGACGAGCTCAAGCGCCCCGGCGACGATCGCTTCCCCGTCCCGCTGGCGGGCGAGGTGCGCGCCGGCGACCTGATCGTCTCCATCGACGATCGCACGCTGGTGCTCGTGGAGCGCGGGGGGCGTGCGGCGGCGTTCGACGCCGAGGACGGGCGGCGACTCTGGGCGCTCTCCACGTCCCTCACCCGCGTGTACGACATCGCGGGCTCGGGCGACCTGGCCGTCCTGGCCGGGGTGCGCGACGAGGGCGGGGGAGATCCCCAGGAGCTGCCCCCCCACCTCATCAGCCTGGACCGGCGCAGCGGGGCCCCGGGCCCGGCCATCGCCCTGGCGGGCAGCCAGTCGGTCCAGGGCGCCCACGAGCACGTCCGCTGGCTGCGCTCCGACGGGAAGGGGCGCGTTCTGGCCGCCTTCGCCGCCGGGCTGGCGGCGTTCGAGCCGGCCACGGGTCGCACGCTGTGGGACGGGCGGCGCGGCAAGATCCTGGACGCCGTCGCGGGGTTGGTGGGCGACGGGCAGGTCCTGGCGCTCGACTCGGACCGGCGCGTGTGGCTGCTCTCCACCGCCGACGGACGCGGGCCCGAGGCGCCGTTGGAGACGGAGATCGACGGGCAGTCAAAGGTGGAATTCCCGCTGCACCTGGCGCGAGTGGACGGGCGGATGGTGCTGGCCGGCTCGCGGGGCGTGCTGATCTACGACCACGACGGCAAGCTGGTGGGCGCCGACGCCCTGCCCCCCGAGTCGCTGCTGCTCACGCCGGCCGTGGCCGACGGGCTCGTGGCCGCGATCGTGCAGGGCCCCAGCACCGACCACACCGAGGACGCCTCCGACCGCGTGGAGCTTGTGCTGCTGGACACCAGCAGCGCCCGCGTCCTGGCGCGTGAACGCCTGGTGCTCAACGACGAGCCGCTGGACGTGGGCTTCGTGGACGGGAAGCTGCTGCTCACCGTGGGCTCCACGACCTTTGCGCTCGACCTGCAGGCGCGCTGAGAACGAGAACCTATCCCGGAACTCCGCGCGAGGCGCTCACCGCAGGAGCGCGGAAGGCACGGAACCTGGGATCACGGTCGCGTAATGGGCTGCGCCCCGGTGGTGATCCCGGGATCCGGGTCGGGCTTCAGTCCTGCACGCTCGCGGGCGGCTGGCCCTGCTCGATGGCCCCGATCTTGCGCACCCGCCGTGCGTGGCGACCACCCTCGAACTTCGTCCCCAGCCAGACCTCGGCGATCTTCTCGATGAGGCGCTGGCCCAGCAGGTCGGCCGAGAGGCAGAGCACGTTGGCGTCGTTGTGGCTGCGCGAGAGCTGGGCCGTCAGCTCGTCGTGGACAACGGCCGCACGCACGCCCTGGACCTTGTTGGCGGCGATGGACATGCCCACGCCCGTGCCGCAGATCAGGATGCCCGCCTCGGCCTGGCCCTCGGCCACGGCGCGCCCCACCACCCAGGCGCGCTCGGGATAGTCGCAGACCGACCCGTCGCACCCCTCGCTGAGCACGATCTGATGCCCCTCGCGACGCAGCTTCTCGCCCAGCCCCTGGATCGCCGATGCCCCACGATGATCCGCTCCCAGTGCGATGCGCATCCACGCCTCCTCGCCCCCGGGGCACTCCGGCGGCCCCTGACCTTAGCACGCCGCGGGGGGCTCCAGTTCCTCCAGGCGCCGGGCGATCATGGCCCGCAGGTGCTCGCCCGTTTCCCGGTACAGGGACAACGGGCCCCCGATCGGGTCGCCCACGTCGCCTCCCTCCGGATCGAGGAGTTGGGCCCGTGGGGCGGCCTGGGGGTGGGCGCGCTCGATGGCCCGCAGGTGCGACGCGGTCATCGCGTAGATCACGTCCGCCCGCCCCAGCATCTCGTCGGTGAGCGCCCGCGAGTGCCGCGTGCCCAGGGCGAAGCCCATCTCCTCCAGCACCTGCTCGGTCTCACCCGAGACGGGCACGCCCGGGCCCGCCGCCACGCCCGCCGACGCGAAGCGCGTGGGGATCTTGGCCAGGCGCAGGCGCTCCCACAGCCCGCGGGCGATCCCTTCGGCCATGGGGCTGCGACAGGTGTTGCCCGTGCACACGAACAGCACGACCCGCTCCACGCGCTGGTGGACCTGGGGCGCGTCGAGCGCTCCCTCCGACTCAACCCGGTACCCCCCGGCTCGCGTCAGGCGCACGGTCGTGGACGCGGCGCCATACCGCGCCGCGCCGTCGGCCAGCGCGAGGGCCACTCCCGCCGGCAGCTTCGACTCGTCGCGCAGCAGCGTCGCCAGGTCACGCCCCGAGCCCAGGGCGATGGCG
Organism: Phycisphaerales bacterium; assembly: GCA_044221985.1. Taxonomy (GTDB): domain Bacteria; phylum Planctomycetota; class Phycisphaerae; order Phycisphaerales; family UBA1924. The sequence goes on along the minus strand of JBGAOG010000025.1, from coordinate 15,309 downwards.
CTGATCCCGTGCATCACCACCGCCCCGGAAACTCGCTCCAGCACGCCCCGGGCCACCGGATGCTCGGGCACGCGGAACGCGACCACTCCCGCGGCTTCCACCACGCCCCGGGCCAGGCCCAGCTCCCCCGCGATGCGGGCCGCCTCCGATTCCCCCACTTCCGCCAGGATCCGGACGGGCCCGGGCGTGAGGCGTTCCACGATGTGCCGGTGCACCCGGCCCGGGCGCACCACGTCGAGCGCTCGCGCGGCCGAAGACGCGTGCCAGGCGTGAGCGGGCGCCCCCGGGGCGGCCTGGAAGCGCCCCATCCCCTCCAGGCGGGCCATCGCCCCCGCGTGGTGGGCAAGCACGGCCACGCCGTACAGCGTCTCGGTAGGGAGCACGACGACATCGCCGCGAGCCAAGAGGCCCGCAGCTTGGGCCATGGCCCCGTCGCGCTGGGAGGGACTCAGCTTGGTCAGGTCGACAACCCGCATGGGCAGGGGAGTATGGGGCCCCGCGCTCGGGAACGCAACTCTCCCTTTGTTCGGGGGGTTTTCGGCAAGTCCTGATCCGGCTCGGCCAGATTCCGGCTTATCCTCTCTGCTGCTGGACGGCCCGGGGCAACTGCCCGCCCCACCCATCCGAACAGACTTGGGGTCGCAACCCCGGGAGATTCCCCATGCCGCGTTCCCGTGCGTTCAGCATCATCGAGCTCCTGGTGGTCGTGATGGTCATCGCGATCATCGTGGCGATCCTGCTCCCCGCGCTGGCGGGCACGCGCACCGCCACCAAGCGCAGCGATACCGAATCGCTGTGCACCCAGCTCTCGCAGGCCATCTCGCGCTTCCAGGGCGACACCAAGCGTCTGCCGGGGCGCTTCAGCGTTCGAGACCTGGCGCAAGCTCAGAACGTCACGCGGGGGCTGAGCATGGGCGAGAACATCATGCTCGACCTCAGCGGCGCCAAGGTGCAGGACAGCGCGCCCTCGGCGATGACGCCCGACTGGGTTCAGGTCGGCCCGTACAACGCCGTCAACAAACAAGTCTGGGTCAACGTCGTCGAGAGCCAGAGCCAGGGCGCGGCATACTTCGTGCCCCCCGCGCGGTACTACGTGGCCCAGGCCCCCGGATCCCAGGTCGGAGTGGCCGGGCACACGGCGGGCGCCGGCAGCCAGTTGCTCGACCTCGTCGATTCGTTCGGGCAACCTCTCCTGGTGTGGATGGAAGATCCGGCGACGCCATCGGCGCCGCTGGTGTCCACCACCAAGGGCTCGGGCGGGCGCACGGCGTTCGCCGGCGACGAGTTCGACCCCGCGACCATCGCTTCGGGGATGTCCGGCCCGGCCAAGTTCTACTGGTCCACCAACGGGGCGTTCCTGCGATCCACCGCGATGGGCAGGATGCGCACCAACCAGACGAGCGTTGATCCCGAATCCGGCTCCTTGCTGGCGGCCCAGGCTCAGGGCGAGCACGTCGAGTCCCTGGCCGCCCTGCTGGGCAACCCCGCTTTCCCCGGCTATCCGCCCGACGCGGCGGGCAACCCGAATCTCGCGGCCGCGGCAACCCAGATCTACCCCACCGCGGGACGCGGCACGTACGTCATCCACTCCGCGGGCGCCGACGGGCTCTTCATGGGGCGCAACGTGAAGTCCAACAAGGGCGCGACGTTCACCAACGCGGGCATCCTCCGGTACGGCGCCTGCATCAAGGACAAGGCGGGTGGTCGCTACACCGACGCGGGCGGGCAAGCCTCGACCATCGACTTCGCCAAGGAGTTTGACGACGTCGTCGTCGCCGGGCAGTGACTTGACTCACCCCGCGAAATCCGCGAGTCTGTGCTCGTGGACCCCCTGCGTCCCTCGATGCCGCCCAACGTCCGAGCCTCGCGCGTGCGCGCGTGCGCGGCGCTGTGCGCCTTTGGCGCGGGGTTGTGGACCGCCCGCGAGTTCGGGCTGGCCCCCGCCTGGCCCTGGTTCGCGGGCGCGGGCGCGCTGGCCATCCTCGCCGCCCTCGCCCGCGGGGGGATGCTCCGGGTCGCCCTGTTCCTCGCCATGGCGTGCCTGGGGGCGGCGTGGTACGCCCTGCGCCTCCCCTCGCAGGCATCGCCTCCGCTCACCGGGCAACCGCCCACGCTCCTGGCCGGCTTCGAGGGCATCGTCCTGACGACCCCGCGCGCTGACGAGCCTCCGTCGGGCGGGCTGCGGGCGTTCCTTCCCCACGCCCCCACGAGCAGCTTCGTCCTGCGGGCCCGCCGGGTCGTGGACTCGCCCGAGATCGCCCTCGACGCCCTGCTCCTGGTGCGAGTGCGGGGCGCCGCGCCCGCGGCGCTGGCGTCCGGGCAGCCCGCGCGCGTCACCGGCGTCTACGTACCCCCGCGCTCGCCGCGCAACCCCGGAGAGCCGGATCGCCGCCTCCTGGCCGCCCAGGACAACTCCATCGGCTCGCTGCGCCTCAGCGAGGCCTCGCTGGCCCAGCCCATCGCGGCGCCCGACTGGTGGACGTGGCGCGACGGCGTCCGCGCCCGCGTGGCCTCCGCCCGCGACGCCCTGCGCGCCCGGGCCCGCGCCGCCCTCGATTCCGCGTTCCCCTCGGCCCAACGCGACCCGCGCGTCGCCTCGCTGGTCCGGGCTCTGCTGCTGGGCGAGGACGACGGCGAACTGGCCCAGCCCTTCACGCGCCTGGGGCTGCTGCACGCCCTCACCATCTCCGGCTTCCATCTCGCCGTCCTGGCCGCACTGTGCCTGGGAATCACACGCCTGATCGGGCTCAGCGGCGCCCTGGAGCCGGCCCTGGTCGCCGCCGTCGTGCTGCTGTACGCGTGGATCGTCCCGCCCGACTCGCCGATCCTGCGTTCGGCCATCATGGTCGCGATCATCCTGCTGGCCCGGGCCCTGGGGCGCCGGTACGACCACCCCACGCTCCTGGCCTGGATCGCCCTGGCGATCCTCGTCGTGCGCCCGCTCGACCTCTGGTCCCTGGGGTTCCAGCTCACCTTCTCCATGACGGCGGTGCTGTACACGCTCGCGCCGGCGCTGGCCGACCGGCTCGCCGGCCCGCGCCTGCGGGGTCTGGCCCCGGGCAGCGTCGGGGCGCGGGATCGCCTCAAGCGGTTCCTGGGCGAGGCGCTGGCCACGAACGTCGCGTGCTGGCTCGTGGCCTCGCCGGTCATCCTGTTTCGCACGGGGCTGCTCTCGCCGGCGGGCGTCGTCGCCGCGCTGGTGGTGTCCCCCCTCATCGTGCTCGTGCTGTGCGTGGGCTACGCCCTCCTGGGCCTGGGCATGCTCGCGCCGGCGCTGGCCCCGCTCCTGTCCTGGCCCCTGCGCGAGCTGGCGCACGGGGCGCTGGCGCTGGTGGACCTGCTCGACAGCGTTCCCGCGGCGTCGCTGCGCCTGCCCCCGGCCTCCATCGCCTGGACCCTTGCCGCCACGCTGCTCATCGTGCTGTGGCTGCGTGGCGGAGTGCTGCGGCGCGTCCACGCCCTGGCCGGGGCCCTGGTGCTGGGCGGATGGCTGGGCGTTCAGTGGCTCAACCTCGCGCTTCCCCGCGAGGTGCTGCTGCGCGTCGACGCGCTCAGCGTGGGCGACGGGTCGTGCCTGCTGGTGCGGCGCGGGCGCGAGGCGATGCTGTGGGACGCGGGCTCCCTCTCGGCGGGCGTCTCGCCCCGCGACGCCCAACGCGCCCTGCGAGCGCTGGGCGCCTGGCGCGTCCCCAGCGTCGCCATCACCCATCCCGACATCGACCACTACGGACTCCTCCCCGACCTGCTCGACCCCCTGGGCGTGCGACAGGTCCTGCTCGGCCAGCACTTCCTCGACGCGGCCGCGTCGCACCCCCGCGGGCCCGAGGCCGCCCTCGTGGAGATCCTGCGCGCCCGGGGCGTGGAGGTTGTCACCCTGGCCCGCGGCTCGCGCCTGGTGCTGGATGACGCCACGATCACGCTGCTGGCGCCACCGCCGGGCACCGAGTTCCCCGCCGACAACGAGGCCTCCCTGGTGGCCCGAGTGGACTGCCCGGAGCTCCCCGAGGACGACACCGCCGAGGTCCTCCTCACCGGCGACCTCCAGGGCGCCGGCCTGGCCGCGGTCGACTCCGCCTTCCCCGGCCTGCGGGCGCGCCTGCTCGAGGTGCCCCACCACGGCTCGGCCCGCGCCGATGCCGTGCGATGGGTCATGGCCCTCGACCCCGCGTGCGTGCTGCAGTCCACCGGTCCCAAGCGTCTCGACGACTCGCGCTGGGGCGCGGCCCGCGCCGGGCGGCGCTGGCTCGCCACCGCCGCCCATGGCGCCGTGTGGGGCGAGGTGCTCGCGGACGGGAACCTGCGCGCCGGTTCGCTCCTCAGCGAGCCCGATAGTTGGCCAGGGCCCGATCCAACGCCTGCCTCTGCTCCTCCCGCGGATATCGAGCCTTGAGCTCGATGAGCAGCCCGGCCGCCTGGGCGCGGCTCGTGCGCAGGCCCCAGGCCTGGGCCAGCGCCAAGGCGTCGGCCTCGATCTGGTCGTCGCGGAGGTTGTCGCGGAGCAGGTCCAGCTGGGGCTGATCGATGCGCACGCCCTCCACGACGCCCGCGCTCAACCACAGCATGTCGCGCAGGACGGGATCGCGAGCCAGCTCGGGGGTCAGGCGGGCGTACAGGGACGCGACCAGGTCCCGTTCGCCCAGGCGCGCGCTGGCGGGGATCGCCGCGGCCGCCACCTCGGGCGTGGGGCGGTGCTTGGCATCGCCCAGCAGCGCCAGCGCGAGCTTGCGGACGTCCGCGTCGCGTCCGAGCATCTCCAGCAGGCGGACGGCGTCGACGAATCGCTCGCCCTGGAGCAGCGACGCCAGGTCTTCGCTCATGTCCCGCGCGCCGGCCAGGGGCAGGGGCTCGTCGACGCGGGCCAGCGGATCGCCCAGCACCAGCAGCGGATCGCCCAGCACGGCGATGCGCCACAGTCGCGTGAAGGGGCCCGCGTCCTGGCGCGCCACCGCGCCCCACACCCCGCCCGCTCCGAGGCGTCGCGCCACGCCCTCGGGCGTGACGAACGCCTGCAAGTACGGCTCCTGGACCGACCCGGCGTAGGCGTACACCCCCCGCTCCAGCCAGCGCCCGCCGATCGTGTCGCGCCGCGCGGGCCATTGCAGCGACCACGAGTGCGTGAACTCCAGGATCGCGGGGCGATCCAGCAGGGGCACGTCGCCCGTGGCGGCATGTCCGGGCTCCAGGTCGAAGAAGTCGCTGTTGCCCTTGGTGTTCACGACGATCAGGTCGGCGTCGATGGCCCGGCGCCCGCGCCCGCGCCACTCGCGCAGCCCGTGCTTGGGCGCGTCGTCGAGCGTGACGCGCATCCCCAGTTTGAGGTACACGTTGGCCGCCGCGGTTCCGTCGTAATCATCCCACCCGCGCCCGCCTGGGTACCCGTCGAACACCCAGGCGGTGGCGGGAGTCAGGAACAGTGCGCACGCGGCCTGGTAGGCGCACGCCGCCGCGCTGCCCGTGATCTGCCCGCACCACGCCCAGCGGTCCCCGGGCTTGTCGGTCGTTCCCAGGCGCCCCACGCGATCGGTGAGCGCCGCCACGTCGGCACCGCCCACGGAGACCTTGGCAGGGCAATTCTGGCAGATCGTCACGGCGTCCACCACATCGCCCAGCCCGCGCCACCCGCCCCCCACATGCCTGGCCAGGGCCTCGCACGCCTGCTCGATGTCCGCGCACAAGGGGTCGGCATCCCCCGGCGTCATCACGCCGGCCAGGTCGCCCGGGGCCTTGCGGAAGAAGAGGCCCTGGCCCCGGAAGGCCGCCAGCGCCGCCGCCGCCGTCCACGCCGGATCGCCCCGGTCGGTCACGACGAGGCCCGCGGGCGTGCGCCCCTTCCACATCGCGGCCTCGTCCCCGGCGCCCCACGCCGCGAGCACGCCGGCGCGGATCTCGGCCTCGCTGGGCGAGGTCCAACCCGCCGCCGAGCCGAACCGCACGACCGCCCGGGGCGCAAACGCCCTCACGAACCTGGCGATGTCCTGGCGCCCGCGTTCACTCCCATCGTCGATCAGCACCGGGAATCGGCGCGTGGGCGTCCAGGACCCGATGGCGGCCAGGTACGACCCCGCATCCCGCACCACCACCACCGCGGGCACTACCCGCGTGGCCTTTCGCACCTCCTCCACCCGTTGCCCCAGGCGCAGCGGCGGGGCCAAGTGCTCGGGCTTGAGGCCCGCCAGGGTGCTGGCCCCTACGTGCTGCCCGGGCGCCGCGCCCGCCGCCAACGCCAGCCCCGCCACGCCCATCAGGAATCGCCTCATGTCCCAAGCGTAGCGATCCCGCAGTTTCCCCCTTGCGGGCCGCACGCCGCGCGGTAGCATTCACGCGTGCCCAGCGCCGCACCACAGACCCTGCCACGCACCGATGGCAAGCCCCGGACCGACGAGCCCAAGGCCTGGAACGTCGTCCTCCTCGACGACCAGGACCACACCTACGAGTACGTCGTCCGCATGGTGATGGAGCTCTTCGGCCGCTCCAAGGAGGGCGCCTTCCTCGTCGCCAAGGCCGTCGACACCGACGGGCGGGCGATCTGCCTGACCACCCACAAGGAGCACGCCGAACTCAAGCGCGACCAGATCCTCGCCTACGGCAAGGACCCGCTGATGGCCCGCTGCCAGGGCTCAATGAGCGCGATCATCGAGCCCGCCGAGTGCGGGGATGATGACGAGGGGCGGTCCCCTTCCGACTGAACCTACCCTCGTTCATGTCCCGCCCGCTGGTGATCCAGGCCGAGGACCTCTCCCCACCCGCCGTCGAATTCCTGCGTCAGCATTGCGAGCTGCTCGCCTGCCCAGCGCACGATCCGCGGTTCGCCTCCGCCCTGCGCGAAGCCCGCGGCCTGGTGGTGCGCACCTACACGCGCGTGGACGCGGGCATGCTCGACGCGGCGCCGAACCTGAAGGTCGTCGGCCGAGCCGGCGTCGGATTGGACAACATCGACCTGGACGCCTGCCGCGCCCGGGGCGTCACGGTCGTCTCCACGCCCAACGCCAACACGCAGGCCGTGGCCGAGTACGTCTTCGCCCTCCTGCTCGATGCCCTGCGCCCCCGCAGGCTCGTTGATCGCGCCCTGCCCATGGACCAGTGGAACGCGCTTCGGCGCGGGCTGCTGGCCCCGCGCCAGCTCGGCCAGATGACGCTGGGCATCTGGGGCCTGGGCAAGATCGGCACTCGCGTGGCCTCCATCGCCGGGGCCGTCGGCATGCGCGTCCTCTACCACGACCTCCTCGACATCCCCGCCGACCAGCGTGCCGGGGCCGCGTGCGTCCCGCGCGACCAACTCCTCCGCGAGAGCGACGTGGTCACCCTCCACGTCGACGCCCGCGCCGAGAACCGGCACCTCGTGGGCGACGAGGCCCTGGCGTTGCTGCGTTCCGACGCGCTCCTGCTCAACACCGCGCGCGGCTTCGTCGTCGACGCCCACGCCCTCGCCCGCTTCCTCCGCGCCAACCCCAGGGCGACGGCCATCCTCGACGTCCACGACCCCGAGCCCTTCCCCCCTGAATACTCGCTCCTGGGACTGCCCAACGCGCGACTCAGCCCGCACATCGCCGCCGCCACGGTGCTGGCCAACGAGAACATGAGCTGGGTCGTCCGCGACGTGGTCCGCGTGCTCGGCGGCGAGAAGCCGGAGTTCGCGGCGGGGTGAGCGAGCCATTCCGACAAGGTGCGGAGGAGCAGGGGAGGAGGAGGAAAGCAGGAAGGAACTTCACCCCCCGCTGGCGCGGTACCACTCGATGGTCCGCTTGAGCCCTTCTTCGAAGCCCATCTGCGCCCGCCAGCCCAGGAGCTGGGCCGCACGCTCGACGCTGAGCTGGCGTCGCGGCTGCCCGTCGGGCTTGGTGGCGTCCCACGTGATGCCGCCCTTGAAGCCCGACAGCTTCACGATCAACTCGACGAGGTCCTTGATCTTGATCTCGAAGCCCGCGCCGAGGTTGATGGGCGTGGGCTCGCTCATCACCTCGGCCGCACGCACGATCCCCTCGCCCGCGTCGTCGACGTAGAGGAACTCGCGGCTGGCCTGGCCCGTGCCCCAGCAGACGATGGACTGGTCGCCGCGCTTCTGGGCCTCGACGCACTTGCGGATCAGCGCGGGGATCACGTGGCTGGAGTCGAGATCGAAGTTGTCGAACGGGCCGTAGAGGTTCACCGGGAGCAGGTACGCGCTCTTCATCGCGTACTGGAGCTTGTACGCGTCGAGCATCTGCCACGCGGCCTTCTTGGCCACGCCGTAGGGCGCGTTGGTCTCCTCGGGGTAGCCGTCCCAGAGGTTCTCTTCCTTGAAGGGGACGGGCGTGAACTTGGGGTAGGCGCAGATCGTGCCGACCTGGACGAACCGCCCATCGCGCTCGATGAGCCCGTCGAGGCGGGCCTGCTCGATGAGGTGGAGCGCCATGGCCATGTTCGCGAAGAAGTACCGCCCGGGGTTGGCGCGGTTGGCGCCGATGCCGCCGACCTCGGCGGCGAGGTGGATGACCACGTCGGCCTTGTGCTGCCCGAACGCGGTGCGATAGAGGCGGGCGGCGTCCATCTGCTGGGTGAGGTCGAAGTCCTTGCGCCGGGGGATGAAGACATCGGCGTCCCTCACCCCGCGCCGGCGGAGGCTGGCCAGGACGGCCCGTCCGAGAAAGCCCGCGCCCCCGGTCATGACGATCTTCTTGCCGGCGAGGGCGTAGTTGGTGGTGGTGCTCATGGCAATGGGCAGGGTACCCCGGCGTTTCTCGCGAGCAGCTTCGGAGGAGCGAACAAGTCGCGGGCCGTGAGACTAGCATGGAACGACCGCGCTCCGGATGGAGTGTCGTCGGCGAGCAGGGATGAGCGACCAGACGAAGTCCGAACTCCCGCCCGAGATCGACCAAGCCCAGGCCGGCGCCGGGCTGGGCGCTGCCGTGGGCAAGGGAACGTCGTGGGTGATGTTCGGCGCGGCGTTGGGCAAGGCGGCCTCGTTCGTGGCGCAGGTCTGGCTGGGGCACCTGCTGACGGACGTGGATTTCGGGGTGTTCGCCACGGCGAGCTCGATCGGGTGGTTCTTGTCGATCCTCCGCGACGCGGGGACCAACGCGCTCCTGCTCCAGAAGGGCCCGCGGGAGTACGAGCGGTACGCGGGTGCGCTGTTCTGGATGGGGATGACCTTCGCCGTGGGCACCGCGGCGGTGCTGGCGCTTGTGGCCCACCCGATCGCGTCGGCGATGGGCCAGCCGGAGTTGGCACCGATCCTGTGGGTGATCGCGGCGTCGGGGGTGTTCAACACTCCGGCCGCCCAGGCCCAGACCAAGCTGCGCCAGGACTTCCGCTTCCGCGACTTCACGGTCATCCAGACGATCTCGGCGATCATCCGCCAGGTCGCCACCGTCGCCCTGGCGAAGCTGCACTTTGGCGCCATGTCCTTCGCCTGGCCGTACCTCATCTGCGCCGTCTACGAGCTGGTCGCGGGGGTTCGGGCCACTCGTGAGAAGCCGTGGACTCGCCCGTTGGATCGGCGCCACTGGCCCGGGCTGCTGCGCCAGGGCCTTTGGACGATCGCCGGCACCTGCTCGAACTTCGCCCTCGACCAGGGGCCGTACTTCGTCCTGGGCCTCCTGGCCACCGAGCGGATCACGGGGCAGTTCTTCTTCGCGTTCCAGTTGACGGCCCAGGTGGGCGTGCTCATGAGCTACGCCGTCCAGCTCGTCCTCGCGCCCGTCTTCGTCCGGCTCAACGACGATCCGAGGCGCCAGGGCGAGGCGATGGTGCGTGCCCTGCGCGCCATGATGCTCTCGGGAGCCATCGCCTGCGTGTCGCTCTCGGTCACGATCAAGCCCCTGGAAGGGGCGCTGTGGCACGGCAAGTGGGCGGTCATCGTGCTTCCTGTCATGATCCTCGGCGCTGCCTATCCCTGGCGCATCACCTTCGGGCTCACCACCGCCATCCTCCACGCCCAGGGGCGATTCAAGCTCCACGCGTTCCTCACCGCCTTTGAGGGACTCGGGCTCATGGCCGCCGTCGCCGTTTCGGCGCTGGTGTCCCCCACGGACCTCGTCATGCACTCGATAGTGGCCGGCGCGTGGTTGCTCGTGGGTCGCCTGTGCGTGACGCTGTACTTCATGATCGGCTTGCTCGGGGTCCCGGCCCGCACCACCCTGGGAGCCCTGGCCCCCTCCTGGGTGCTGGCCTGCCTGGCGGGGGGCGCCGTGCTCTGGGCCGACCACCTCGTGAACCTCAACGCCCTGTGCGTTTCGATCGTCCGCCCGCTCGCGAACCTCATCCCGGCCGGGCGAGTCCACGATCACGTCATGGCCAGCGGGCCCAACGTGGTCCACGCCGCGATCCTCGGCCTGGTGTGCGGCGCGCTGTTCGTGGCCCTGGCCCGGCTCATCCTGCAATCCCACCTGCGCGACACGGTGGGCGTGGTGCCCGCCCGCGTCCGCCGGGCGTTCACGACGCTCCTGCTCCTGGGCGACCTCTGAGATGCCCGACCCGATGCGCCAGCTCCTGCGCCTGGCCCGCGCCTTGCCCGCCTGGGTCGCGGTTCTCGCCCTCGCGATGTGGGGCGTCGGGCGCGTGCTCTCCGACCGCTTCCACTGGTCGCAGTACCTGGCCTGGATCCCCACGCTCGGGGCCGCCGGCCTCGCCCTGGTCCTGCTGCTGGCCTCGCGCCTGCTCGCGTGGCGAACGCGGGCGGGACGCCGCACGCGGGCCCTGGGCTGGGCGGGGCTGCTGGGCGTGCTGTTCTACGCCGCCCTGGTCGAGTGGCGTGTCCTTCGCCCCGTTCCTTCCAGCACTCCGCCGTCCTTCCGCGTCGTCTACTGGAATCGGAGCACCAGCGGGGAACCCGGCTGGGAGTCTCCCGCCCTGGCCCACGACCCCGACCTCGTCGTCGTCCGCGCCGGCGCCTGCACGCCGCCCGAGGGCCTCGCGCGGCGCATGGGCGGATCGTTCTGCTGGGACCTGGGCTTCCAGGTGGCCACGCGGGCGCCGATCAAGGCGTGGGGCGTGGGCACGCTGCGCGTCGAGCAGGGGCTGGGGCTGGACCCGCGCCAGCCCGACCTGATCCGCAAGGGCCGCGACCCGGGTCGGGCGATGTGGCTCCTCCTCGACGCCCGGGCCAGGCTGGGGCGCGACCTGGTAGTCTGGCTCGTGGACATGCCCAGCGACCTGTCCTTGTGGCGTGATCGGGCGATGGGCGAGGCCGCCGAGGCCCTCCGGGCCGGGCCCACGCGCGTCTTCATCGCGGACGACCTGTCCCGCTGGGTCGAGGCTCCCGAGTGGAAGGTCCCCCGTGCCACCTTCGCCCGGGCCGACCTCATCGTGGGCGACTTCAACACGCCCCACGGCTCGCACTCGATCCGCCACGCGGTGGGCGAGTTCGCCAGCGCCCTCGACCAGGCCGGGCGAGGTTACGCCGCCACGTTCCCCGCACGCTGGCCCCTGTGGACGCTGGACCAGGCGTACGTGGCGCCATCGCTGCGGGCGACACGCTTCGACGTCTCAGCGGCCCTGGACGGCACGCACCGGATGATCGAGCTCGACGTCGCGCCGGGCGATCACTGATCGTGCCCGACGCTCGCCGGGACCTTGTGCCCCGCGTCGCGCAGCGTCCTCTCGCGCTTGGCCGCCTCGAGGTCCGCGTCGACCATCATCCCCGCCAGCTGCTCCACGCTCGTCGTCGCCTCCCACCCCAGGCGCTGGCGGGCCTTGGTGGGATCGCCCAGGAGCAGGTCCACCTCGGACGGTCGCAGGTAGCGCGGGTCGTAGGCGACGAACTCGCGGTAATCGAGCCCCACGTGCCCGAAGGCCAGGGCGCAGAACTCCCGCACGCTGATGGTCTTGCCCGTGGCGATCACGTAGTCGTCGCTCTGGTCCTGCTGGAGCATCATCCACATGGCGCGGACGTAGTCGCCCGCGAAGCCCCAGTCGCGCTTGGCGTCGAGGTTGCCCAGGTAGAGCTTGTCCTGCAGGCCCGTCTTGATGCGTCCCACGGCCCGGGTGATCTTGCGCGTCACGAACGTCTCGCCGCGGCGCGGGCTCTCGTGGTTGAACAGGATCCCGCAGCACGCGAACATCCCGTAGCTCTCGCGGTAGTTTACCGTCGCCCAGTGCGCCATCAGCTTGGCGCACGCGTACGGGCTGCGCGGGTAGAAGGGGGTGGTCTCGCGCTGGGGCGTCTCCATCACCTTGCCGAACTGCTCCGAGCTGCTCGCCTGGTAGTACCGCACCTGCTGCCCGAACTCCTGCTGGAAGTCGCGCACCGCGTCGAGCAGGCGCAGGGCGCCCATCCCCACCGTGTCCGCCGTGTAGATGGGCATGTCGAAGCTCACGCGCACGTGGCTCTGGGCCCCCAGGTTGTACACCTCGTGGGGACGCACGCGCCGCATGATGTCCGACAGCGAGTTGCTGTCGCACAGGTCCCCGTAGTGCAGCCGCATCTTCGGCTTGGCCGCGTGCGGGTCCTGGTAGATCCCCTCGATCCGCGAGGTGTTGAATGAGCTCGACCGCCGGATGATCCCGTGCACCTCGTAGCCCTTGGCCAGCAGCAGCTCGGCCAGGTACGAACCGTCCTGCCCCGTGATTCCCGTGATCAACGCCCGCTTGGTGGTGCTCATGGGTAGCTCTCACATCGGCCCGGCGCCCCCGGTACGCCGTCGGGCCTTGTTGGGTTCTCGGACGCGGGCTGCCAACGACCGCCGGGGCTTGCTTCTTCGGCCATTCTACGCGCCGCGTCCAACCCGAGCCCTCCTCTATCGCTCCTGGCGCGGCTGATCGGGCTCGAGTCGCAGGGCCCGCGGGCCGCCCCCGTCCGGATACAACGCGCGCAGAAGGTCGGCCTCGCTCCAGCGCTGCTGGGGCGGGTCCTTCAGGCACATCCGGGCGGTCATCGCTCCCATGGCCAGGGCGAGCACCACCGGCCCCAACACGGCGGCCCATCGCCAGAGGCGACGCTCTTCGCCCCGGCTTCCCTCATCGTCGCGACACGCCACGAGGGCCAGCGTCATGAGCATGAGCGGGACGTGGTACCGCTGCCAGAGCTGGAAGGCCGCCGCCTGGGCCGCGGCAAAGCCGCCCAGGGCGACCACGAGGATGACGGCGTTTCGGCGTCCCAGCCGCTCGCAGCAGCCGGCAAGCACGACACCGCCCAGCACCGCCAGCCCCGCGATGAGAACGCTGGTGTGACCGGCGACCACCGGCAGTTTCGCGGACCAGTCCCAGAGCCCCTGCCAACGTCCCGCGCCCGGGTCTCGGGTCGTCGCCGGGATCGCCGCCAGCAGCAACGCGATCGCGCCCACGCCCAACAGCGTGCCCCGGCGCCGCTGCCACAGGCGGATCAACGGGGCGGCCAGGGCGGGCAGGAAGAACGCTCCGTAGAGGCCCAATTGAGCGAGGATGTACGCCGGCGCCGCGGGGTTCACGCGCGAGAGCACTTGCGCCCCGGCGCGGTACTCGTGCTGGAAGAGCGGGGGCGTGAGCCCGTGCCACAGGCGCGCGAACGCCGCCACGACGGTGATGGCCGGCACGCACGCCAGGAGCATGAGCGACGCACGCCCGATGCGGCGCGTGGGCGCGCCGACCTGGCCCGATCCGCCCATCCACGCCGCCGCCGCCAATGGCCCGGCCGCCCACAGGTGCACCTGCCGCGTCAGGACGAGCAACACCAGCAGCACGCCCCCGCCGGCGTAGGTCCAGGCGTCCACGCGCTCCCGCAGCGCCAGCAGCAGCACGCCCAGCACCAGCAGCCACCCCAGGTTGTCGGGCAGCAGCCACACGGCGGGAAAGAAGGTGTAGTGCGAGGCGAACGCCGCCGCCACGCACGCCGCGGCCAGGCCGGGGCGTGTCCGGCGCGCGCACGCCCACGCCAGCACGCCCGCGAGGACCAGCGAGAACACCAACCCCGCGGCCTGCAACACCCACCGCTGATCGCCGACGAACCGGCACACCGCCGCCACCGCGACGTGGTACAAGGGCGTGGTCGCGGAGAGGTAGCTGCCCAGGTCGAGGGAGGGCCAGTCGTGGGCGAAGATGCGCACCGTCGGCTCGTGGAAGTTGAGCTGGTCCATGGCCGGGCGCCCGCGGAGAGAGCCCGAGAGGATCTGCGGCAGGGCCGCCGCCGCCACCACGCCCGGCGCCAGTAGCGCCAGGGCGAGCCGGCGCCGGCCTCGCCCTTCGACCTCCGCGTCGCATGTCGCCATCGTTCCCCCCGGCTAGCGAGCGCCGTCCCTGGGCATGGCGGGCACGTGCCCGATGCCCGTGTGCATGTCGGCGGCCGGCTCGGCGCGGAGCACGTCGCGGACGCTCAACCCCACCATCAACGCGGCCAGCAGGGCCGGCCCGGCGACGCGCGCCAGCCCCAGGACCCGCCCGGTTGCCGCGCGTCCGGCCCGGGCCGCCAGCAGCACCAGCACCAGCAGGGCGAAGGGCTCGACGTACCGCTGCCAGGCGTAGTGGCCCGTCGACATGGCCGCCATGAACCCCGCCAGCGCCACGCCCACCACCAGCCGCTCGCGCCGCGGGAGCGTGATGGTCCAGGCCAGGAGGCTCGCGGCGCCCCACGTCGCCAGGGCCGTGATCAGCACCGACCGCCCCTGCACCGAGGGGAACCTGGCGGCCAGGTCCCACAGCCCCGAGAATCGCCCCGCGTCCAGCGAGTAGGTGGTCCGGGGGATGATCGCCAGGGCCAGGGCCGCCAGGGCCACGCCCAGCAGGTACGCGCGGGCCGTGCGCCACAGCCTGCCCAGGCGGGGCAGGAGCTCCCCCGCGAAGAACGCGGAGTACATCCCCAGGACCGCGAGCACGAACGCCGGCGTGGCCGGGTTGGGCGAGGGATCGAACTGGGCCGCGAACGTCGGGGGGTAGAGCTGGTGCCCCCACAACTTATAGAACGAGTACACGGCGGCGAAGGCGGGAAGCGTCGCCACCGCCATGATCATCGTCCGCATCAGCCGCACGTCCGCCCGGGCCCATAGCACGCCGACGCCCGGGGACCGATCCGCTTCCGTCTCCTCCTTGCCGATCGGGGCGGCCCAGGCGCCGGCCCAGAGCACGCCCGCGGCCCAGAGGTGGCTCTGGCGCGTCAGCACCAGCAACAGCAACAGCGTCCCCCCGCCCAGGAGCAAGATGGCGTCGAAGCGGGCCCTCCACGCGATGAGCAGCACGCCCAGCACCAGCAGCCAGGCCAGGTTGTCGGGCAGCAGCCACACCCCCGCCGGGAAGACATAGACCGAGGCCGCCACGATCAGCGTGTGCAGCAGCGCCCTTGGCGCGGGGTTGGACATCGACAGCGCCCGCGCCAAGAGGGCCAGCAGCCCGCACGTGAACACCGCCCCCGCCCATTGCAGCCCC
>JBGAOG010000024.1:0-32615 GCA_044221985.1 Phycisphaerales bacterium | reverse complement strand
CAAGTCGATGGAGATTGTTTCCAAGCGCGCTCGCGAGTGGTGGGCCAAAGAGCTCAACATCGCCTCGCTCCAGTTGCCCGCCAGCGCCGACCGCATGGTCAACACCTTCAAGACCACGCAGGCCTACATCCTCATCAACCGCGACGGCCCGGGCTTCCAGCCCGGCTCCCGCTCCTACGAACGCTCCTGGATCCGCGACGGCTCCATGACCTCCGCCGCCATGCTCCAGCTCGGACACACGCGCGAAGCCCGGGAATTCGTCGAGTGGTACGCCCGCCACCAGTTCCCCGACGGCAAGGTCCCCTGCGTCGTCGACTCGCGAGGGCCCGATCCCGTCCCCGAGAACGACAGCCACGGCCAGCTCATCATGGCCGTCGCCAACTACCACCGCTACACCAGGGACTCCGACTTCGTCCGCGCCCAGTTCTCGCACGTCCGCATGGCCGTCGAGTACATCCAGGCCCTCCGCGCCCAGCGCTCGACCGCCGACTATCACGCCGACTCGACCAGGACCAGCCAGGAGCCCGGCAAGCCGCCCGTCCCACTGCACGCCTTCCACGGGCTCATGCCCGAGTCCATCAGCCACGAGGGCTACTCCGCCAAGCCCATGTCCTCCTATTGGGACGACCTCTTCGCCTACCGCGGGCTCAAGGACGCCGCCTACCTCGCCGGCGTCATGGGCGACGCCGAGCTCCAGGCCCAGTGGCGCTCGCTCGCCGACGGCTTCGCCCAGGACCTCGTCTCCTCCTACGCCCTCGCGATGAAGGCCCACCAGATCGACTACCTCCCCGGCTGCGTCGAACTCGGTGACTTCGACGCCACCAGCACCACCGTCGCCCTCTGGCCCGTCCAGGCCCAGGACATCCTGCCCCCCGCGCCCCTCCGCCGCACCTTCGAAAAGTACTGGGAGTTCTTCCGCAACCGCCGCGACAACCCCCGCCACCAGTGGGAGGCCTACACCCCCTACGAGTGGCGCACCGTCAACGCCATGGTCCACCTGGGCATGAAGCGCCAGGCCCTCGAGGCCCTCGACTGGCTCTTCCTCGATCAATACCCAAAGGGCTGGCGCCACTGGGCCGAGGTCGTCTGGAGCAACCCGCTCACCCCCAAGTTCATCGGCGACATGCCCCACACCTGGGTCGGCAGCGATTTCCTCAACTCCCTCCGCTCCATGCTCGTCTACGAGGACGAGGCCGCCGACTCCCTCGTCCTCTTCGCCGGCGTCCCCGAGAAGTGGATCAACGAGGGCGACGGCCTGGCACTCCGCAACTTCCGCACCTACCACGGCTCCATCAACGCCACCGCCTTCGCCGACGCCGACGCCGCCCGCATCACCCTCTCCGGCGACCTCACGATCCCCAAGGGCGGCCTCGTCGTCCGCTGCCCCCTCGACACGCCCTCCGATCGCGCCACCGTCAACGCCCGCCCCGCCGCCGTCCTGAACGGCTCCATCGTGATCCGCGTCCTACCCGCCCAGATCGAGTGGCAGCGGTAACCGCGTCCCGCGTGCCCGCCGCCCCATGCCCCCAACCGCGCGGTACCATGGGATCCACCATGACCACCCCCAGCGCCGTGCAGTTTCCCGCGGGCTTCGTCTGGGGCGCCGCCACCTCCGCCTATCAGATCGAGGGCGCCTGGGACGCCGACGGCAAGGGCCCCAGCAACTGGGACGACTTCTGCCACAACCGCGTCCCCCTGGGCTTCGTGGGTGAGGGCTCCGGCGGCGTCCTCACCCCCGGAAACGTCTTCAAGAACCACTCCGCCGACGTCGCCTGCGACCACTACCACCGCTTCCGCGACGACGCCGCCCTCATGAAGGACATCGCCCTCAAGGCCTACCGCTTCAGCATCTCCTGGCCCCGCGTCATGCCCGACGGCGCCAACCGCGTCAACGACGCCGGCCTCGACTTCTACGACCACCTCGTCGATGCCCTCCTCCGCGCCGGCATCACCCCCTACGCCACCCTCTTCCACTGGGACCTCCCCCTCGCCCTCTGGCACAAGGGCGCCTGGCACAACCGCGACATCGCCGACGCCTTCGCCCGATACGCCCAGGTCGTCGTCGATCGCCTCTCCGACCGCGTCCAGCACTGGATCACCATCAACGAGCCCCAGATCTTCCTCGGGCCCAGCGAGCTCGAAGGCCTCCAGACCAGCAACGCCCGCGCCAGCCACGCCCAACGCCTCCTCGCCGCGCACCACGCCCTCCTCGCCCACGGCCACGCCGTCCAGGTCATCCGCGCCCGCGCCAAAACGCCCCCCACCATCGGCTGGGCCCCCATCGGGCGAGTCAAGGTCCCCGCCACCGACTCACCCCTGGACCTCGAGGCGGCACGCCGCGCCACCCTCGGCGTCTACGCCAAGGACTTCTGGAACAACGCCTGGTTCGCCGACCCCGTCGTCTTCGGTCGCTACCCCGAGGACGGGCTCAGGCTCTACCACGACGACATCGCCCCCAACCCCGCGCTCAAGGCCGCGCTCCACTCCTCCGCCGACCTCGCCGCCATCAGCCAGAAACTCGACTTCTACGGCATCAACGTCTACGACGCCGAGCTCTTCCGAATGAACGAGCGGGGCCAGCCCGAAAAGGTCGAGTTCCCCCCAGGCCACCCCCGCACCGCCATCGGCTGGTTCGTCGAGCCGCGCGCCCTCTACTGGGGCCCGCGATTCCTCTACGAACGCTACAAGGTCCCCTTGGCCATCACCGAGAACGGCATGTCCAGCCACGACTGGGTCGACCTCGACGGGCGCGTCCGCGACCACGCCCGCATCGACTACACCCGCCGCTACCTCATCGAGCTCGCCCGCGCCATCGCCGCAGGTGCCGACGTCCGCGCCTACTTCCACTGGTCCCTGCTCGACAACTTCGAGTGGCAGAGCGCCTACAAGGAACGCTTCGGGCTCGTCCACGTCGACTTCGACACCCAGAAGCGAACGCCCAAGGACGCGGCACGATGGTACCGGCGCGTCATCGAATCCAACGGCGACGCCCTCGCACGCCCCGTCGCCACCCTCGTGGATTAGCCCGCGACTCAGTGCCCGTTGCCGTTGGGCACGCTGCTCTCGCGGATGATCAGCCGCGCCGGCAGGTGCACCGTCACCGCCGGTCGCTTCGGCTCGTCCAGCCGCTCCGCCAGAAGCTGGATCGCCTTCGCCCCCACCTCCACCAGCGGCACCCGCACCGTCGACAACCGCGGTCGCACCAACGACGCCAGACGCGTGTCATCGAATCCCACGATGCGCAGGTCGCGCGGCACGTTCAGCCCTAGCTCCTGCGCCGCCTGCATGACCCCCAGCGCGATGTCGTCGTTGCCCGCCAGCACGCCGCTCCCCGCCAGCCGGTGGTCCTTGGCCATCCTCCGCGCCCAGTCCGAGCCCCAGTCCGGCGAGTACTCCCCGAACGCCGCCTCATCCTCCCGCGCCCCCACGCCCGCCGCCCGCAGCGTCCGCTGGAACTCCTCCGCGCGCCGACGCGTGTCGAAGTTGTCCCGGCTCCCGCCCACGAAGTACAGGCGATCGCCCGCCGTCGCGTCCAGCAGGTGCCGCGTCGCGCCGTGCGCACCCGCCGCGTTGTCCACCAGGATCCGGTCCACCTCCGGCGCTTCCACCTCCGCGTCGATCAGCACCGTCGGCACCTGCAGGCTGCGAGCCTCCTTCCACAGCCGATCGTCCGGCTCGGTCAGCATGAGCGCCAGCCCGTCGATCAGGCCAAACGCCCCGCCTCCCGCCGCCGGCGAACCGCCATGCCGCGCCTCCGACGACACCAGCAGGTGATAATCCCGCCGCCGGGCTTCCTGGTCCGCCCCGCGGAGCAACTCCGAATAAAACTCCCCGTGGATGTCCGGCAACGCGATCCCCAGCACCCGCGACTGCCGCCGGATCAACCCCTGCGCGAACGCGTTCGGCACGTACCCCAGCCGCGTTATCACTTCCTGCACGCGCTGCGCCGTCGTCTCCGCAACCAGGTGCGGATTGTTCAGCACCCGGCTCACCGTGGCGATCGAAACCTGGGCGGCCTCCGCCACGTCCTGGATCGAAACGGCGTACCGGGCCGGTGCCTCTCCCTGCCTTCTGGCCATGGGCCAAGAGTATCAGGAAAGCGATTACATTGAAAGGTCCACATGCCCCGATCCGGAGGGCACGCTCCGAGAACGCCGGCCAGCCTAGGCTTTCTGACCGAAAACGCTTACATCGACGGAGGCGTAATGTCCAACTTCCGCACCATCGCCAGCGTCCTGGTCGCCGCCTCCCTCTCCGCGGGGTGTGCCGCCCATCAGCCCGCCGCAGAGCAGGCCCCGCCCGACACCACGCGAATCCCCAGCGTCCTCGCCAACTCCCAAACGCCCCGCCCGCCCTTCCACTTCTCGCCCGAAGACCAGCTCTTCCTCGAACAGGTCCAGCACGGCGCGTTCAACTTCCTCTACCACGGCGCCGTGCCCCAGACCGGGATGGTCCCCGACCGCTCCAGCGGCTCCATCGTCTCCGTCGCCGGCGTGGGGTTCCAGCTCGCCGCCCTCTGCATCGGCGTCGAGCACGCCTGGATCACGCGCGAACAGGGACAGGCTCGCGCCCTCCAGATCCTCGACGTGCTCGCCCGTGACGCCGCCATCCGCCACGAAGGTCTCTTCCAGCACTTCCTCGACGGAAAAACCGGCGGACGACACAGCGACAAGGGCATGGAGCACGTCGTCAGCACCACCGACACCGCTTGGCTCTTCTCCGGCATGCTCGTCGCATCGCAGTACTTCGCCGGCGACGTCCAGACCAAAGCCGACGAGATCTTCGCCCAGGCCAACTGGAACGCATTCCTCTCCGGCAACGAGGCCAAGCCGCACGAACGCGGGTACATCTCCCTCGGATGGCGGTCCCCCGAGCCCGCCCGCGCCGGCGGCATGCTCCCCTTCTACTGGGCCGACTCGGGTTGCGAGCACCGCGTCGTCACCTTCCTCGCCGTCTGCGCCCCGCGCGACGAGTTCCGCATCGACCCCGCCACCTACTACAAGCTCCGCCGACCCCTGGGCGACTACGCCGACATCGGGCCCATGGTCTATCTCCCCTTCTCCGGCGCGCTCTTCACGGCAGCCTTCTCCCACTGCTTCATCGACTACGCCGCCATGGGACCCGACGACCCCACCGCTTTCGGCTTCCCATCCAAGCCGCGCGTGGACTGGTGGGAAAACTCCCGGCGTCTCACCAGACTCCACCAGGTCAAGTGCGCCGAAAACCCCAAAAAACTCCCGACGCTCGGCGAGAACGCCTGGGGCCTCACCGCCTCCGACTACCCCGGCGGATACCAGGTCCCTGGCCTTTTCCCCAACCCCATCGCCATGCCCTGGGCCATCCCTGAATTCGATTACGCCGTCTTCTTCCCCCGCGAGGACTACGGCGACGGCACCATCGCCCCCTACGGCGCGGGCTCCGCCATCATGTTCGACCCCGTCCGCTCCCTCGCCGCACTCCGCCATTACCGAAGCCTCACCGGGCCCGACGGCCAGCCGCTGGCCTGGCGCGACCCCGCCTCGGGCGGGTACGGGTTCCTCGACGCCTTTCGCGTTGGTCGCACAGGTGAAACCCCTTGGGTGGACCAGGACTGCCTCGCCATCGACCAGGGCCCCATGCTCGTCGCCATCGAAAACGCCCGCACTGGCCTCATCTGGAAGCTCTTCCACGCACACCCCTACGTCAAAGAAGGCGCCGCTCGCGTAAAATGGGTAATCCGCAGGTAGCTTGATTCCGCGCGGATCGAGTTGACAACCCATTGAGGATCTGGGAAACTGTAAGCGTTTTCACGAAACCTCCCCTTCGAGATCGAACTCCCGCATGCTCTCCAGCCGCTTTGGACACTTCGACGATTCCGGTCGCCGCTTCACGATCACCGACCCCGCCACGCCCATGCCGTGGGTGAACGTCATCTGCAACGGTCGCTACGGACTGGTCATCTCCCAGAACGGCGGGGGCTTCTCCTGGTTCGACGACGCCCAGCACAACGTCCTCACCCGCTGGGAGATGGACCTCGTCCGTGATTGCTACGGCAAGTTCCTCTACCTCGCCGACCTCGACGCCGGCCACATCTGGTCCGCCGCCCCCGCGCCCTGCACCGGAAAGCTCGACCACTACGAGTGCACCCACGCCCCGGGCTCCACCGCCTTCACCACCCAACGCCACAACATCAAGACGACCTGGACCCTCAGCGTCGCCGCCAAAGACCCCGTCGAGATCTGGACCGTCGAGATTCAAAACACTGGAAACGCGCGGCGAAGGCTGCGTGTTTCGTCCTTCATGGAGTGGTGCTGCAACTCCGCCCCCGACGCCAAACGCGAGTTCCACCGCCTCTTCTTCTCCACCGCTTTCGACGCCAACACCGCCGCCAACCGGCGCGCCATCGTCGCCACCAAAAACATGTGGGACATCCGCCCCAAGACCGAGCGCGAGCACTGGAACCAGCCCTGGCCCTACGCCGCCGCCCACGCCGTCTGCGGCATCAACTTCTCCCAGCCACTCGCCATCGCCGAAAAGTGCACCTTCCTCGGCCGTTACGGCTCCACCGCCGCTCCCGCCGCCCTCGCTTCCCCCCTGCCCACCGACCACCCCCAGGGCGGCTTTGGCCGCTTCGGCGACGCCTGCGCCGCCCTCGGTGGTGACCTCACGCTCGAACCCGGTCAAACCGTCTCCTTTCACTACCTCCTCGCCATCGCGCCCGCCACGCGAGAGGTCCTCGCCCTCGTCGATAAGTACGCCTCCCCAGCCGCCGCCGCCGCGGGCCTCAAGAGCGCCGCCGACCAGTGGGACCGCATCACCTCGCCCTCCCACGTCCGCACCGAACGCGAAGACTTCAACCTCCTCAACAACACCTGGCTCCCCTACCAGGCCGTCAGCGGACGCCTCTGGGGACGCACCGGCTACTACCAGCAGTCCGGCGCCTTCGGCTTCCGCGACCAGCTCCAGGACGCCCAGGTCTGGCTCCCGCGCGATCCCCCGAGGACCCTCGCCCAGATCATGCTCCACGCCGAACGCCAGTTCTCCGACGGCAGCGTCTACCACTGGTGGCACGCCCTCGCCGACTTCGGCAACCACACCGCCTGCAGCGACGACTACCTCTGGCTCCCCTTCGTCGTCGCCAACTACCTCAAGGAAACCGGCGACTTCGCCGCCCTCGACCGCGTCGCCCCCTTCGTCGACCTTCGCGCCGGCGCCTCCCTCCTCGATCACTGCAAACGCTCCCTCGCCCGCGCCTTCAGACGCACCAGCCCCCGGGGGATCCCCTTCATCGGCTCGTGCGACTGGAACGACGGCCTCTCCGCCATGGGCATCGACGAGAAGGGCGAGAGCGTCTGGGTCGGGCTCTTCCTCTGCGCCATCCTCGACGACTGGACCGACATCCTCTCCCGCCTTGGCGATGCCGCCACCGCCCAGCAGTACCGCGACCAACGCGAAAAGTACCTCCTCGCCATCAACGCCCACGCCTGGGACGGCGAGTGGTACAAGTACGCCACCAAAGACTCCGGCGAATGGGTCGGCGCCTCCTCCTCCCCCGAGGGCAAAATCCACCTCAACGCCCAGACCTGGGCCATCCTCACCGACGTCGCCCCACCCGACCGCGCCAAGCTCGCCTGGAACAGCGTCAAAAAACACCTCCTCTCCCCCTACGGGCCCCTCCTCCTCGCACCCGCCTACACCGTCCCAGACACCTCCATCGGGTACATCACCCGCTACAGCCCCGGCAGCCGCGAGAACGGCGGCGTCTACATGCACGCCGCCACCTGGGCCCTCGCCGCCGCCTGCAAGATCCGCGACGTCGAATCCGTCGGACGTATCTGGCGCTCCATCTCCCCACCCACCCGAGGCCAGGGCGCCGACAGCTACTGGGCCGAGCCCTACGTCCTCCCCGGTAACGTCGACGGGCCCCTCTCCGACAAGCCCGGCCGCGCCGGCTGGACCTGGTACACCGGCTCCGCCGCCTGGCTCAACCGCGTCTGCCTCGAGTGGATCCTCGGCGTCCGCCCCACCTGGCACGGCGCCGCCGAAGGACTCCTCGTCGATCCCTGCCCCCCCAGCGAGCTCGGCCCCGTCACCCTCACCCGCGTCTGGCGCGGCCGCAAACTCCAGGTCGCCTTCGACGCCGGACAGTTCGTCGCCGGACGACGCCCCACCCTCCTCGTCGCCGGCAAACCCATCGCCTCCAACATCATCACCGAAGCCATGCTCCCGCCCCCGGGCGGGGGCTACACCCGAAACGCGCCCTCGTCGCTTCCGGGCCTTGGCGGCGTGCCAAGCCTCGACGACAGCGCCATGCCCACCGTCAAGGTCGAAGTGTCATGGTCCGCGGCACGCCCGGCGCCCGCGAGCATGGCCGGTTCTGGAAGGGTCAACCCATGAATTCCCCCGCCCCCCATCCCCTCACCCTCCGCCGCGCCTTCACCCTCATCGAACTCCTCGTCGTCATCGCCATCATCGCCATGCTCATCAGCATCCTCCTGCCCGGCCTGGGCAAGGCGAGGAAGACCGCGTGGACGGTGATCTGCCAGAGCAACCTCCGGCAGCTGGGCATCGCCGAGCAGAGCTACATCGACGAGAACAAGGACACGATTCCCGTCGTGCGCGGGAGTATCCCGATCGGTCCCAATCCCTACACCTCCACCACCTTCTTGCAGGCGGAATACGCCCAGGTCCTGATGGTGGACAGGATGCAGCCGTACCTGAACGACGCGGGACAAAAACCCTTCGACTGCCCCGCCGCCAAGGGCCTATCCAGCGTGCGCGACCCGGACAACATCCGCGATATGCAACCAGCCGGTCGGTACTACACGCTGCCGGTGGACGGCAACGCCGCGAATTTGAAGGTGGAAAAGTACACCGAGTACATGTTCAACGACGAGCACGCCTACGGAACTGACGGCAGGCCGAGGACTTACTCGATGACTGATCGCTATGCCATCGGTGTTGCGGGCCGCAAGCTATCGCAAATACCGCACACCGACGAGTGCATACTGATCCTCGATGCCCTCGATGACTTCCCTCGCCATGAGGTCGGAAAGGCGCCGGACGGGCGCACACAAGCGGGAGCGGAAAACCTGCTGTTCGCGGACCAGCACATCAAACTGCTGAGGTTTCCCGAGTACTATGGCGTTCGTGATCGATACGGTTCGGAGCCCAATTGGTGGGATCATGGCCACCGCTATCCGCCGAATCGGCGTTAGTTGCTTCCGCCTGGTTGACGTTTCGCTTCGCACACACGTTCGTCGAAGAAGGGGCTCATTGTGGCGAGTATTCGAGATTCAATGAGAGCGTACCCGTGGATCGGATGGACGATTGCCGCCATCGCTCTCGGCGTGGCCGCGTACATGTACTTCGGGCAGCAGGGGGACATTGACCCCTATAACCCCGATCGCATGAAGCAAATGGTGAGCGTCAAGTTCACCGACACGGGTGAGGTGATCGAGCTTCCAAGAGGCCGATTCGAACGCCAACTCCGTGACACCAATGGCGGCCTCCTCGACCCAACGAAGGGAATCACCAACCCCAAGACCGGACAACCCACCGGGTTCCTGTTTGACAAGTCCGATTGGGAAGAGGTCGTGGCCAGGATCAACGGCGAACGAACGGCGGCCGGGATCTCTGATGCGTCGCCGTCCCCCTCCTCGCGCCCCAGCGTTGCAACACCCCTGCCAACCCCCGAGGCTCCCAAGCCCGAGGCTCCCAAGCCCGACCAGCCCAAGTGATCGCCCTGGGCATTCCGCCAGTGAACCCACCCTCCAAGCAGGCATCAGGCGGAGGGACCCAATCCCCGCCGCCCGTGCTGTTGATGCGTTGTTCAACCCACTCAGCACCCGCCCTCTTGCGGGTCCGCGAACTCCGGCGAGTCGCTGATATCAACCCCGCCGTCGCTGACCCCAGTGCGCGCCCCGTCTTCGATACCCGCCGCCAGGCGGCGCCCGTAGCAAGCCCGCCGCGTCAGCCCCGGGACACACCTCGGTTCTCTCCCCGGGCCCCGACGGGGCGGGACTCCCCGCGGCCTGCAGAGCTTCTCCCCCATGTCTCGCCCCCCTGGGGCTCGCCCTGCGCCCGCCCCGAATTCCCGGGGCTTGCGCCACGCGCTGGCATCGGTCGGGCCCTCGGGCCGCCGACCACGCCGGCTCCCGACCGCCAAGCGTCATCGCCCGCGCGCTCACACCTCTCCGTTCCGATCGGGTAACCTTCCCTCGTGTCCGATCTCGCCACCATCTCCCGCCGCTCCGCCATCGGCGCCCTCGCCGCCGGCGCCGCCGGCTTCGCCCTCTTCGGCCCGCGCGGCGCCAAGGAAGCCACCCGCGGCAAAGTCGTCCTCGACTACTGGGAAAAATGGACCGGCCACGAGGGCCGCGCCATGCAGAAAGTCGTCGACCGCTTCAACGACACCATCGGCGAACAAAAGAAGATCTTCGTCCGCTACCTCGTCACCGCCGGCATCGACCAGAAGCTCCTCATCGCCGTCGCCGGCGGCAACCCCCCCGACCTCGCCGGCCTCTGGAACTACAACGTCCCCCTCTACGCCGAGTGCAACGCCATCCTGCCCCTCGACGACCTCGGCGCCTCCTTCGGCCTCAAGATCGACAACTACGCCCCGGGCTTCCGGCCCATCATGCAGCACCCCGACCGCCACGGCCGCTCGCGAATGTGGGCCACCATCCACACCGGCGGCTCCATCGCCATGTTCTACAACCGCGCCGCCTTCCGCGAGGCCGGCCTCGACCCCGACCGCCCCCCACGCACCATCTCCGAACTCGACGAGTTCGACCGCAAGCTCATCAAAAAAACCCCCGACGGCTCCATCGAACGCGCCGGCTTCCTCCACGCCGAGCCCGGTTGGTGGTCCTGGATCTGGGGATACCACTTCGGCGGCAAGCTCGCCGACACCGACCGAAACCTCTCCCTCGCCTCCTCCACGGAGAACGTCGCCGCCTTCGAGTGGCTCCAGTCCTACCCCAAACGCTACGGCGTCCAGCAGGTCAAGACCTTCAAGAGCGGCTTCGCCACCGCCTACGACTCGCGCCAGAACGCCCTCCTCGACGACAAGTGCGCCATGGTCGTCCAGGGCCCCTGGCTCGCCAACGTCATCAACGCCTACCGCCCCGACATGGACTACGCCGTCGCCCCCTTCCCCGTCCTCGACTCCCTCCACGACGAGAAGGCCCCCGTGGGCCTCGTCGATAGTGACATCCTCGTCATCCCCAACGGCGTCAAAGACCCCGAAGCCTGCATGGAGTTCCTCGCCTTCACCCAGCGCCAGGACAACGTCGAGTTCATGAGCCTCGCCCACTTCAAAAACTCCCCCCTCGCCGTCAGCTCCAACGACTTCCTCGACAAGCACCCCAACCGCGGCGTGCGCGTCCACGACGCCATCGCCCACAGCCCCCGCGCCTTCCTCTGCCCGCGCACTCGCACCTGGCCCCAGTTCAAGGACGAGTTCGATGCCTCCATGCAGCGCATGTGGGGACTCGAACGCCCCGCCGCCCAGGAACTCGCCACCATCCAGCTACGCACCCAGGAGTTCCTCGACCGCGCCGCCGATCAGAAAAAACTCCGCGGCTACGCCTCGGGGCGCAGCCCCGCAGCCGGCAGCGGGGGTGTGCCATGAAGCGCTCCCGCGCCGCCGGCGCCATCAACGAGTCCGCCGTCGGCTGGCTCTGGGTCAGCCCCTGGGTCGTCGGCTTCGTGGCCTTCCTGCTCGTCCCCATCCTGATGAGCCTCTACTACTCCTTCACCGACTACCCCCTGCTCGAACCACCCATCTGGATCGGGCTGGCCAACTACTCTCGCCTCCTCCACGACGACGTCTTCCTCGCCGCCGTCGCACGCACCGCCGTCTACGCCCTCATCTCCATCCCCCTGGCCACCGTGCTCGCCCTGGTCATCGCCGGGCTCCTCAACTCCCGCGTCCGCGCCGCCGGCTTCTTCCAGGCCGCCGTCTTCCTCCCCACCCTCGTCCCCATGGCCGCCAGCGCCATGGTCTGGCTCTGGCTCCTCAACGCCAAGGACGGGCTCATCAACCAGGCCCTCGGCGCCCTGAACATCGACGGGCCCAACTGGCTCACCGGCAAGCTCGAGCTCACCCTCCCCGCCTGGCTGGCCCGCGGAGACGACGGGCACGGGCTCACCCTCGGCGTCCACTGGGCCTTCGTCTCCCTCCTCATCATCAGCCTCTGGAGCATCGGGCAGATGGTCCTCGTCTACCTCGCCGCCCTCAAGGAAGTGCCCGAGGCCCTCTACGAGGCCGCCGCCCTCGACGGCATGGGCCCCGTCCGACGCTTCTGGCACGTCACCATCCCCATGATCTCGCCCGTCATCCTCTTCAACGTCATCACCCTCATGATCGGAACCCTCCAGGTCTTCGTCATCCCCTACGTCCTCACCAAGGCCACCCCCGGCGGCGACCCCAGAAGCATGTACTTCTTCACCAGCTCCATGTACGACAACGGGTTCGTCTACGCCCAGATGGGCTACGCCAGCGCCATGGCCTGGGTGCAGCTCCTCCTCACCCTCGTCCTCACCGGCGCCATGTTCCTGGTCAGCAAGAGGCTCGTCCACTACAGGGCCGGATAGACGACTGCGCACCTCGAACCGCCACCGTCCGCACGCGGTTCTCTGGGAGTCTCCATGAGCGACGGGGCCTTCAAATTCCGCGAGAGCCGGTGGATGCGCGCCGTCGTCTACGCCGCGCTCATCCTCATCGCCCTCCTCTTCCTCGCGCCCCTGGCCTGGATGGTCGGCACGTCGTTGCTCACCCAGAACCAGTCCTCGCAGGGGCCGCTCTCCCTCTTCCAGCCCGACCCGCCCAACCAGGGCGGAAAGTCCGTCCCCCAGAAATGGTCCGAGGTCCCCCGCCAGCTCCACCGCAACTACTACGGCCAGTTCGACGCCCAGGGCGTGCCCCTCCATCGCGGCGTCTGGACCGACGACGGCGTCAACTTCCCCCTCTACCTCCGAAACACCCTCATCGTCGCCATCCTCTCCGTCCTCGGCATGACCCTCTCCAGCGCCATCGTCGCCTACGCCTTCGCCCGCATCCAGTGGCGCGGACGCGGGCTCCTGTTCGCCCTCATGCTCGCCACCATGATGATCCCCTTCCCCGTCATCATGGGGCCCATGTACGTCATCTTCGCCAAGCTCGGTTGGATCGGGTCCCTCAAGCCCCTCTGGGTCCCCGCCTGGTTCGGCGGCGCCTTCAACATCTTCATGCTCCGCCAGTTCTACCTCGGCATCCCCCGAGAACTCGACGAGGCCGCCCGGATCGACGGCTGCGGCCACTGGAGAGTCTTCTGGAAGATCATCCTCCCCCTCTCCACCCCTGCCCTCGCCGTCGTCGCCCTCTTCCACTTCATCTACGTCTGGAACGACTTCCTCGCACCCCTCATCTTCCTCACCCACCGCGACCAGTTCACCCTCGCCCTCGGGCTCCAGCTCTACCAGAGCAAGGCGGGAAATACCCCCTGGAACCTGCTCATGGCCGCCAGCACCATGGTCGTCGCCCCCGTCCTCCTCCTCTTCCTGCTCACCCAGAAAACCCTCGTCAAGGGCATCGCCACCGAGGGCCTCAAGGAATAACCAGCGATAACTCCACGATCCCCTTGCGTTCGGGGATCCCCGCGATATCGTGGAACGTAAACGCTTTCGGAAAGGGAGTGCACCGTGCCCAGACGCCTTCGCACCGGGGTCGCCGCCATCGTCGCCCCCGCCCTCTCATCCAGCCTCGCCATCGCCACCCCCGCCACCTCCTCCTGGCCCAGCCCCGCCGGCGCCGACGCCCTCTGCACCGCCGGCGCCACACTCGCCGGATGCGTCGCCGCCGGAAGCACCCAGAACGACAGCGTCGAGGTCCGCGATATCGCCGCGAACCTCCTCGCCTCCGTCTCCCGCGCCCAGATCCAGGCCCTCCTCCCCTGGATGAACCTCGACGCCTCCGCCAACGGGCCCGCCGGCCTCGCCTTCTCCGAGTCCGGTCGCGTGCGCTTCATCGCCGTCACCGACACCACCGTCCCCGGCGACGGCCAAGGCAGCGACGCCGTCCTCCGCCTCGACATCGACACCGGCGCCCTCACCGTCTTCTGCCGCGCCGAACTCGGCGGGCCCGACCTCGCCCGCCCACGCGTCGCCCTCGCCCACTACAAGGGCCGCCTCTACGTCGGCGCCAGCGGCTCCGTCCTCGCCTTCCGCGCCCTCATGAACGACTCCACCGTAACGCTCCTCTTCGCCAGCACCCTCTCCCCCGCCCAATACACCACCGGCCTCTCCCTCGACCACACCCAAAGCTACCTCCTCGCCGCCACCGACACGCAGGTCTTCCGCGCCCCGGTCTCCTCCGCCAACTCCCTCGCCTTCTCCCTCCTCGGCAACGCCCCCAACATCCGCTCCATCGCCCTCGCCGACCACTACGGCGGCCTGAGCAACCCCGGCCTCTACATCCTCTCCTCCACCTCAGCCTCCGCCCAGGCCCAGGTCTACTTCGCCACCCTCACCCAGGCCCGCGCCGGCGCCGCCTTCGCCCCCACCCTCTACTCCACCGCCGCCGCCAACCGCCACGACCTCGCCGCCACCGCCGAGGGCAAGCTCATCCTCGGCGCCGACGCCTCCGCCGAACTCCTCCGAGACACCAGCGACTACCGCCTCCCCTACAACGACTTCCTCCGCAATGAGTTCAACCAGGTCGTGACCTTCGGCCGAGGACTCATCTCCCCCGATGGCGAGCCCGCCGGATGGGTCATCGACGCCGACGTCATCCCCGCCTGGTCCCGCTTCCATCCCGCCTCCCCAGACGCCGCCGCCTGGACCGTCCTCCTCCTCCTCTTGAGCGACGAGATCAGCAAACGCACCACCGGCCTGCCCGACCCCAACGCCTTGGACCAGGTCCGCACCGTCCTCCAGCGCTACGCCGGCGACGCGCCCGACGCCATCCGCCCCCTGCGCAACGCCGACGGCATCTACTGGCACTGGCTCGACCCCCTCACCGGAAACGCCAAGGCCGGCTGGGGAGACAGCTACGCCACCATGAGCACCATGAAGATCGTCATCGCCGCCGCGCGCGCCATGGCCTACTACCCCGCCGATCCCGACATCCGCCGCCACGCCCGCCACATCATCTGCGCCGTCAACAACTGGGACGCCTACTTCAATCCCTCCGCCCTCCCCCAATACCAGTACCAGCTCTACCTCCTCGCCCTCGCCGCCGGGGGCCCCGATCCCTTCACCGGCAGCAACGCCTTCAACGAGTGAATCCTCTTCGCGGACGCCGCCGCAAACTACGGCGGCGCCTACTCCGACGCCTCCTACGCCCATTGGCTCAACTGGCCCGCCCTCCCCAGCGCCACGCTCCTCACCGGTCGACCCGTCAAGGGCGGTTCCAGCGGTTCCTTCCAGGCCGCCTTCGTCAGCCTCTACCCCCTCCTCCTCCTCCAGCCCTACCGCGCCAACTCCAACTGGCAGGCCCAGATCCGCAACCTGCGCGCGAGCAACGCCGCCTGGACCGACGACAACGGCCCCCAGTACTTCACCGTCTTCTCCGCCGGAACCACGCCCACCGGCTACAACGCCGACTCCCTCTCCAGCCACCCCAGCGACATCACCACCTTCACCAGCCTCGAGGCCTTCGCCGCCGGCGACGGCGCCAGCGCCGGACGACACGTCGAAGCAGCCGCCGCCTACCAGGCCTACCGCAACAACGCCCGACAGACCTTCAAGACCGGCGCCTCCATCCTCTATCGCCGTTCCAACACCACCCGCTCCTTCCTTCCCAACTCCGCCGGCCTCCCCGACGTGGCGCTGGGCGCGCTCGGGCTCGCCGAGCTCATCGCCCCGGGCGTCGTCGCCCAGGTCCTCTCCGCCCCATATCCCGCCTGCGCCTTCTGCCCCGCCGACGTCGACGACGGCACCGGCCTGGGAATCCCCGACTCCGGCACCGACATCAACGACCTCCTCTTCTTCCTCGCCCAGTACGAGGCCGGCGCCCACCCCGCGGACCTCGACGACGGCAGCGGCTCCGGCTCGCCCGACGGGGGTGTCGACATCAACGACCTCCTCTTCTTCCTCACCCATTACGAAGCAGGTTGTTAGCAATTCGCTCGGTATTTCGGACCATTCAGGACTAGATTGGTCCGATATCTCGTTGCGGTCGCAACTTACCCGACCTCTTCATAAGAAAACGTTTGCATAATCCGTGCTTGGGCCTTGACAAGCACCGCCAATGCTGGCATCCTGAAAGCGGTTACAACCCGGCCTTTCCGCGGCCGCGTTGGGCCTGTGCGTGCTGATCAGCGGGCGTTCCCGTCGTGCGACGGGGGCAACGCCCGACACGTTTCCGTCCCGGGCCTCCCGGGTCTGTTTGAGAGAGAGGAGCTAGACATGAAGGCAGTGATTGGGTTTGTGGCCCTGGCCACCCTCGCGGGTACCGCCATGGCGAGCGACATCAGCGCGGTGAACGGCTTCAAGGTCGAGAGCCGGTTCTGGAACGACTATCCCACGTCGGCCCTGACCACGGCCAACGCCTTCCCCAGCATCTCCTGGCACGAGGATTTCTCCGGTTCCCCCCTGCCCGGGCCCTGGGCCAACAAGCACGTCGCCTGGCTCTCCGATGACGGCGGCGCCTCACGCTTCGGGCTCCACGGCGGCGGCGAGGGCGCGGCCTACGGCGGGCAGAGCTTCAGCATCACCACCTCCGTCAACATCTCCCCCACCGCCGGAACCGACCGCCGCAAGGAAGGCGCCCTCTTCATTCGCAATCCCCGCCCCAACCACACCCCCTACTACGTCGATGATGGCGAAGTCCTCGTCGCCGGCGACAACGGCGAAGTCGCCGTCTTCGGCGGCGTCATGCCCTTCCACTCCTTCGGCGCCTTCTGCTACACCCCCGGTACCACCGCCAGCCTCACCTTCTCCTACTTCGCCCCCGGCACCGCCAGCCCCACCCTCGGCGCCTACCGCCTCGAATTCACCGACGCTGTCACCGGTTACCACGACAGCGGGATGAAGTTCTGGGGCGCCGCTGAGCCCGACGGCTGCGTCGGCTTCAACAACGGCACCCAGATCGGCTTCTTCGCCCAGAATCCCCGCGCCTCCAACGTCCAGAACGACATCGTCACCACCTCCTACAGCATCACCAACCTCGTCCCCGCGCCCGGCACCCTCGCGCTGCTCGGGCTCGGCGGGCTCGTCGCCGGCCGTCGTCGCCGCTGATCCGCCCGTGTTCCACTGACTCTTCCATCCGGGCTCCCGACAGGGGGCCCGGGTGCTTCGACGGAAACGAACGCCTGGCCGGTCCGCGATGCCTCGGGCCCCGTGCGAACCGTTCGTTCCACCGTCGCGTCCGAACCACCCCCAAGGAGATCCAGCGATGAAGACCCCTGAACTGCTGTCCCTGGCCGCCGCCGCCCTCGTGGCCGCCGCCGGCGCCAACGCCCAGTGCATGAACCTCGGCACCAACATCCTCTACAACGCCGACTTCGAAACCGTCAGCCCCACCGACCCCAACTCCCCCCAGTGGTGGCAGGGGCTCACCGTCCCCTCCCTCGCCAAGTTCCGCACCGTCGGCGACGGCGGGACCCCGGCCCTCTTTGCCGTCGGGACCACCGGGCAGATCACGCCCCACGGGGGCAGCGGCGTCATCCAGCTCGGCAACGCCTCCCAGCCCGGGCCCTTCGGCGGATTCTCCGGTTTCACCACCGACACCCGACCCATCGACGCCACCTTCCTCCAGGACAACCCCCCAGGCGCCTTCGCCGACCAGAACTACGACTGGAACAACCACGGCGACGTCATCGTCCGCTGCTGGTACATGATCCCCACCGGCTACGACATCCTCGGCGACGCCACCACCCTCGGCGGCGCCAGCATCAAGCTCAACGCCAAGGTCAACTGCCAGGACGTCGCCACCCTCGACGGCGACTACGACCCCTCCAGCTCCGGCTCCATGGGCGGAACCACCAACGGCCAGTGGCAGCAATACTCCCGCCGCTGGAGCCTCCGTGACATCCGCTGGACCTGGTACCGCAACGCCTTCGGCTCCGGGCCCACCGACTGCGCCGGCGGCACCGGCCAGGGCTGCGCCTGCGTCCCGATCGCCGACGTTCCCAGCCGCATCAAGATCACCCCCTCACGCTGGGGCGCCATCGTCACCAACCCCGGCGGACTCGTCTTCATCGACGACCTCGAATACCAGCCCATCTGCCGCGCCGACCTCGACGACGGCTCCGGGACCGGTACCCCCGACGGCGGCGTCGATATCAACGACCTCCTCTACTTCCTCACCGAGTACGAGGCCGGAACCAACGGCGCCGACCTCTCCGGGCTCTCCGGACCCGCCGGCGAAGAACTCCTCGGCTTCCCCGACTGCGGCGTCGACATCAACGACCTCCTCTTCTTCCTCACCCACTACGAGGGCGGCTGCTAAGCCCCGCCTCTATCCCGGTCCTTCTCAGCGGCCCGCGCCTCCCCGCGGGCCGTTTTCTTTTCCCGATTCCCCGCCACGCTTCGTGATCCCCCTCCCGGCGTGCCGCGGCTTGGGCCCGCCCATGGCCCTCCGGGGGATGCCCTCGCCGCCCTGATCCGGTCGCCTCGCCCGCCGCTCGCGACGGCCCCGCCCGTGCGCGTTCCGCACCCCCCGACCTCCCGCGCGCGCCAACTCGCGTCCCTTGCTCTCTCTCCCCTTCCATTCCCGCCCCGCGCCGCTAGATTCACGCCATGTCCACCTTCGACCACCACGTCGGCACGCCCGACACCACCCACGCCCTCGCCCGCCTCCTCCCCATGCTCCTCGATCCGGACATGGACCCCGACGACATCGCCCGCGAGTTCCTCGCCACGCCCGCGCAGGTCGCCCACTGGTCCACCCTCCCCAAGCTCCGCGACGTCCTCGCCAGCCTCCGCGAGATCTACACCCTCCGCCTCGACATCCTCCTCCTCAAGGCCCGCGTCGGCGCCCTCAGCACCCTCGACCAGATCTGCCGCGCCGGCGAGACCAGCGGCCGCGGCGCCGAAACCACCCGCCGCGCCGCCTCCTCCATCCTCAAGCTCAACCTCGACCCCGCCACGCCCCCCACCAAACCCACCGCGCCACGCACCGACCCGCCGCCTCGCGACCCTCGCCCCCACACTCCACCCGCGCCCGATTCTCACCCGCCGCGAGAAGCGTCGCCACACGCCCGGAGCGCGACGGACGGAGCCGCCTCTCCTTCGCCCCACGCACAGGCCGCCCACGCCGGCGCTCCCGCGGCACATCCGCCCTTCGACAAGGCTCGCCCCCGCCCTCCCGTCCTCTCCACGCTTCGGCATCGCTCCTGGCGCGGCCCAACTCCGAGTGCCATCCCCCATGCCCGCGCCCGTGCGCTTTCCCTGGTCAGAGCCCCTTCGCCGGACGCGCCATCACGTGCTCCCCGACCTGCCCTCCGCCGCCCTGACTCGCCCGGGACTCCGGGTCCGCGAGGTCGTCGTCACGCCCGTGATCGAGAGCCTCACCATGGCGATGGCCGTCCGGGCCCAGCCCGAATTCGTGCGGCCGCGGGCAACGCTCGCGCGCCTCCCCTTCGGCGGACCGCCCACCGTCTCGCCGCCCGTCGGCTTCGACTCCCTTGTCCCTCGCCTTTCCATGCCGCTCCAGCCGCGGCGCACCACGCACCGCCGATGCGGCCATCGCGCCGACGCCAGACCTCGCCGCCCCGCGCACCCGGCTCGCCGCCTCGAACGTCGATCACTTCCGCCAGAGCGATCCGCCGTACGTCCCCGCCCCGCCCAGTTCCTCCGCGATGCGGAAGAGCTGGTTGTACTTGGCGTTGCGGTCGCTGCGGCACGGCGCCCCGGTCTTGATCTGTCCGCAGTTCGTCGCCACCGCGATGTCGGCGATCGTCGAGTCCTCCGTCTCCCCCGACCGGTGCGAGAGCACGGCGCTATACCCGCTGCGGATCGCCAGGTTGACGGCCTCGAACGTCTCCGACAACGAGCCGATCTGGTTCACCTTCACCAGGATCGCGTTGGCGCACTTCTCGCCGAGCCCGCGCCGCAGGAACTTCTTGTTGGTCACGAAGAGATCATCACCCACCAACTGGACCTTGTCGCCCAGTCGCGCCGTCAGCTTCGCCCAGCCCGCCCAGTCGTTCTCCGCCAGGCCGTCCTCCAGCGAACGGATCGGGTAGTTCTTGCACCACCGGGCCCACAGGTCGATCATGTCGTCGGAGGACAGGACTTCCTTGCTGCTCTTGAAGAGCTTGTACCCCTGCTTCTTGTCCTTGGCCGCCTCGTTCCAGAGCTCGCTGGTGGCGGGGTCGAGGGCGACGAAGATCTGCTCGCCCCACTTGTAGCCGGCCTTCTTGACGGCCTTCTCGATGATCTTCAGCGCGTCCTCGTTGTCCTTCAGGTTGGGCGCAAAGCCGCCCTCGTCGCCCACGGAGGTAGAGAGGTGGTCGTCGTGCAGGACCTTCTTCAGGTTGTGGTAGATCTCCACGCCCGCCCGCATCGCCTCGCCGAAGCTGTCGAACCCCCACGGCTGGATCATGAACTCCTGGAAGTCCACCGTGTTGTCGGCGTGCTTGCCGCCGTTGAGGATGTTCATCATCGGAACCGGCAGCACGTGCGCGTACACCCCGCCGATGTAGCGGTACAGTGGCAGCCCCAGCGAGTTCGCCGCGGCCTTTGCCACCGCCAGGCTCGTTCCCAGGATCGCGTTCGCGCCCAGCACCTTCTTCGTGGGCGTCCCGTCCATCGCGATCATTTTCGCGTCGATCTTCTCCTGCTCGCGGGCGTCCCAGCCCATCAGCTCGGGCGCAATCCGCTGGTTCACGTTCTCGACCGCCTTGAGCACGCCCTTGCCCAGGTAGGCCCTGGCGTCCTCGTCGCGCAGCTCGCACGCCTCGTGCTCGCCCGTGGAGGCCCCCGAGGGCACGGCCGCACGCCCCAGCGAGCCCGAGGAGAGGATCACGTCCACCTCGACCGTGGGGTTCCCGCGGGAATCAAGGACCTGGCGCGCCTGGATCTTCTGGATGTCGAACATGGAGGGTCCCTTTCGGGGGTGGTGCAGGCCCGCCCCAGCGGGCCCAGGGGGTGCGTGTCGTCGTGGGCAGGATACGTCGGAAACCCACGCGCGGCGAGAGCCCTGGTGTGGTATCGTTAGGAAGCACAACAGCGGGGTGGTTGCATGCCGCAGGCCTTCGCAGAACGCACGCAGAAGCTGAAGACCGAGCTGGTCGATCAGGGGCGGCGCGTCCAACAACTCGTGGAACTGGCGTTCGAGGCGGCGTTCGAACGCTCCGCGGATAAGGCGGCCCGGGCCGTCGCCCTCGACGACGCCGTGGACACCGCGGACGTGGCCATCGAGCAGTCCAGCGTGCAACTGCTGACCGACGCGACGAGGACCGGATCGCAGCTCGAACCCCAGCACCTGCGGATCCTGCTCACCATCGTCAAGGTGAACAACGAGCTGGAGCGGATCGCGGACGTGGGCGTCGACGTGGCCGAGCTGGTCATGCCCCCCAAGCCCGGCCACCCCTACGCCGCCGCGGGCCTGCCCGCGTTCCCCGACACGTTCCGCGTGATGGCCAACAGCGTGATCGGAATCCTGCGCGACGCGGTGGGGTCGCTCATGACCAACGACCCGCAGCTCGCCAAGGTCGTCCTCCAGAGCCAGCACACCGTGACGGCGTTCAAGGCGGCGATCGTCCGCGACGCCGAGGAGAAGATCGCCAAGGGGAAGATGCAGGTGGACGCGGCGTTCGTGCTGCACGAGGTCGCGAACCTGTGCGAGCTGCTCGCGGACCACTGCACCAACATCGCCGAACAGGTGATCTACCTGACCACCGGTTCGATCGTCCGTCACACGACGACGAGCTGGGTCGAGGTGCCCAAGCCGGCGGCGGGGTGAGGCGATCGCGCGGCGGCTACGGCGCCGCCGCCGGGGCGACCGACGCGCACACCGCCCGCAGCGCCTCGACCGCGCCGAGCACGTCATCGCGCGTGACGAACGGTCCGAAGCTGAGGCGGAACGCGCCCTGTCCGCCCTGGCCCGGATGCGTCCCAAAGAGCGTGTGCGCGTGCGGGGCGCAGGTCAGCCCGCTGCGGGCGAGGATGCCGAACTGGGATTCGAGGATGGCGGCGAACTCGCCCGGGGCGAGCGAGTCGTGGATGAACGAGAAAACGGCGACGCGATCGGCGGCGCGGGATGGTCCGAGCAGCGTGAGGGAGGACAGCGGACCCGGAGAGCCGAGCCCATGAGTCGCTCCGCCCATCGCGGGCGTGCGGGCGCCGTCGTCGGTGAACTTGCCCCCCCCGATCCGCAGCTCACCGAGGAACAACTCGATGAGCTCGAGTTCGTGCGCCCGCAGTGCCTCGTGGCCACGATCCAGAAGCCACTGGACGGCGGCGCCCAGGCCGACGAGCCCAGCGGTGTTGTGGCTGCCGGCCTCGAATTTCTGGGGCATGTCGTGGGGCTGGACATCGTGCTCGGAGAGGTGCCCGGTGCCGCCCTCGCGCCAGGTGGCCATGATCTTCTCAACGCCGGGGCGGACATAGAGCGCGCCGGTGCCTTGCGGGCCCAGGAGCCCCTTGTGCCCGGGGAAGGCGAGCAGGTCGATGTTCATCCGCTGGACATCGACGGGGACGTGCCCCAGGGATTGGGCCGCATCGACGAGGAAGGGGACGTTCCGGTCGCGGCAGGCGCGCCCGATCTCGGCGATGGGCTGGATGGTGCCGGCGACGTTGCTGGCGTGGACGACGGCGACGAGGGCGGTGTCGGGGCGGATGGCGGCGGCGACCTGCCCGGCGCTGATACGCCCGGTGCCGCGCCGGCCCTCGAGGATGGTCCACTCGATCCCGCCGTCGTCGGCGAGGGCGGAGAAGGGCCTCAGGACGGAGTTATGGTCGAGGGCGGTGGTGAGGAGGTGGATGGGGGCGGCGGGCGCCGCGAGTCGCCGATGGCGGACGATGCCCTTGACGGCGATGTTCAGGGCGTCGGTCGTGTTCAACGCAAAGACGACGTGGTCGGGGTTTTCGCCGTTGATGAAGCGGTTGATCAGCTCGCGCGTGCGGCGGAGCAGGCGGGCGCCCTCGCGGCTCTCGGCGTAGAAGCCGCGCCCGGGCGAAGCGCCGACGCGGGTGGCGTAGTCGAGCATGGCCTCATAGACGCCGGGCGGCTTGGGGAAGCTGGTGGCGGAGTTGTCGAGATAAAGACGTGCCACCTGGCGCGGTCTCCGGATCACGTGGCCTTGGGAGCCTTGTAGAACGGCATCGTCGTGACCTCGGCGGGCACGGCGCCCTTTCCGGAGTCGATCTCGACCTTCGTGCCCACGGCGTGGAGGTCCTTGTCGAGGAATCCCATGGCGATGCAGCGGCCCAGGGTGGGGCTGGGGCAGCCGCTGGTAACGACGCCGACCTCTTTGCCGTTGTGCCTGATGGGCATTCCCTGGCGGGCGGAGCGTTTGCCCTCGACGAAGAAGCCGGCGAGCCTGCGCTGGGGGCCGCCGGCGGCCTGGGATTTCTTGAGGGCGTCCATTCCGATGAACTTCTCGCCCTTGTCGCCCTGGTCCTTGTCGAGGGCGATGGCGAAGTCGACGCCGCAGGAGAGGGCGTTGATCTCCTCGCCGAGTTCGTGCCCGTAGAGGGGCATGGCGGCCTCCATGCGGAGGGTGTCGCGGGCGCCGAGGCCGATGGGCTTGATGATGTCGAGGCCCTCGGGGGTCTTGGCCTGTGCGAGGAGCATTTTGATGAGGGTCTCGGTGCCGCGGGCGGGGGCGATGACTTCGACGCCGTCCTCGCCGGTGTAGCCGGTGCGGCTGACGAGGAGCTTGAAGACGAGGAGGTTTTTGGAGGTGAAGCGGTAGCGTTTGAGGGAGGGGATTTCCTTGCTGAAGCGGCCGATGAGGTCGATGACCTTGGGTCCCTGGAGGGCGACCATGGCGGTGTCGGAGGTCTGGTCGTCGATCTTGGCGGTGAGCTCGTTGGCGGCGCGGACCTGCTCGAAGTGGGCGACGAGCTTGGCGCGGTTGGCGCCGTTGACGACGACGGTGAAGTCGTCCTCGTCGAGACGGTAGACGATGACGTCGTCGCGCACGCCGCCGTTCTCGTTGCAGACGAGGGAGTATCGGCACTGTCCGGCCTGCATGTCGTGGATTCGGCGGGAGCAGAGGCGTTCGAGGAGCTTGCGGGCGTGTCTCCCGGAGAACTTGACGCGTCCCATGTGGGAGACGTCGAAGAGCCCGGCCTGGGAGCGCACGTGCTTGTGCTCGTCCTGGATTCCACTGTAGAGGATGGGCATCTCCCAGCCGCAGAACTCGACCATGTTGGCCTGGTGCTCGACGTGGAATTGATAGAGCGGGGTTCGCAGCAAGGGTGGGGCTCCGGTTGGGGTGTCGCCGGCGTGGCGCTGTGCCCGCATGGTAACCCCCCCGGGCGGGCCCGGGAAGAAGGGGGACGCGGGCATCGCGCGCCGGTCAAAGGCCCTCGGGGAAGGGGCAGTTGTCGATGAGTCGCACGGAGCCGAAGCGTGCGGCGATCAGGGCACGCATCGGGCGGGCGGGGTCGGGGGCCTGGAGCGTGAGGGCGTCGCGCACGACGGCGTACTCGGGGGTGGCCGCGACCTTGGCCAGTTCGCAGACCATGGCGAGGGCGGCCGCGTCGGGCGTGCCGGCCTCGCACCCCGCGCGCAGGGCTCTCGAGACTCCCAGGGCGCGTGCGCGATCTTCGTCGGCGAGGAAGCGGTTGCGGCTGCTCAGGGCGAGGCCATCGGGCCCGCGCACGGTCGGGCCCGGGATGATGTCGATGGGCAGGGCGAGGGCGCGCGTCATGGCGCCGATGACCTGGAGCTGCTGCCAGTCCTTCTCCCCGAAGATGGCGGCGTGGGGGCGCACGAGGTCGAAGAGTCGGAGCACGACCTGGCACACGCCGGCGAAGTGCCCCGGGCGCAGGCGGTCTTCGAGGCCCGGGGCGGTGGCCTGCGGCGGCAGGGGCGGGGCGGCGGGGCGATCGTCGGGGGGGTAGATGGTCTCGACTCCGGGCGCGAAGACGCAGGCGGCGCCGTGGGCGGCGCAGAGCTGCGTGTCGGCTTCGAGGGTGCGCGGGTAGCGTGCGAGGTCGGTGGGGTCGCCGAACTGGGTGGGGTTGACGAAGATGCTGACCATGCACCCGCCGGTGAAGCCGCGGCGGTCGGCGAGGTCGGCGGCGGCGGCGATCAGGCTGGCATGCCCGGCGTGCAGCGCGCCCATGGTGGGGACGAGCACGCCGTGGGGCGCGGCGCGGAGGTAGGCATCGAGGTCGGCGCGCGAGCGGACGAGTCGCATGGGTACAGGTTGGCAGGGCGGGGCCCGCGAGTCAATCCCTCCGGCGCGCTTCCACCCAGGCGCGGAGCGCATCGGACTCGGGCATGGGGAGGAAGTCCATGACGATGCGGTGCATCCCCTCGGACTCGTACTCGCACTCGGCCACCTTCCCGAACAGGGGTGTGGGGCGATCGTCGATCAGGTGGACGGCCACGAGCAGGAGGCGACCGGCGTGCACCATGCGGCGCGAGAGGAGGACGAGCTGGGAGCAGCTCAGCTCCCGCCCGCGGGCCGACCAGGCCAGGCCGGGACGCGAGCGGTCGTCGATTTCCGCGACGTCGAGTTCGGCCTGGAATCGGTGCCCGTTGATGCGGCTGGCGGTCTGGGGGACATGGGAGGCGTCTTCGAGCCAGGGGTCGTTGGGCGAGGCGGGGGCGCGATGTCCACCCGGGCCCAGCGCCCGACCGCCGCCGCCATTCCCACCGGATCGAAGGACAGACATGGTTCCTCGCGGCCATTGGGCCGTGAGGAGAGCATCGGCCCGCGCCCGCGGGGCGTTTGGCCGGGGGTGACGGCGAGGGAACGAGAGGACAGCGAATGGTCGGAATGCACGGGCGGTCGGCGGCGGGCAGGGCCGAGAACCTGGGAGCTAGGCTTGGGCGTGCTCCCCCAGGACGAGTCAAGGTTGGCGGCGTGGCTGGCGGATCTGGCCCGGGAGGGGTTGGGCGGCCTGGCGTGGGCCTTGGAGGGGGGGCCTGGTGATGCCCGGGGCAGGGAGGCCCTCGGGACGTTCGAGGATGAGATGGGGCACTGCCCGCCCGCGGCCCGAGCGGTGCTCGCCCATGTGCTGGGGCGGGGGCCGGAAGTCGTGGTGGGCACGGGCGCGGAGCTTGAGTTCTGGAGGGGGGGGGGGGGGGGGGGGGGGGGGGGGGGGGGCCACGGCGCGCGCGCCGCGGGGGGGAGCCTGGCAACGGGCCATGGCCCGCTGGTGCCGGACCTGCGCCAGGAGGGCCTGGAGAGCTGGACGCAGGGGGAGCTGGTGGCGTTGCACGGGCTGTCGATCGGGGCGTGGCGCGATTCGGGGGCGTGGGCGCGTTGCGAGTCGGCGGCCCGGTGGTTGATGAGCGAGGTCCAGCCCGACAACGCGACGAATCGCCCGTGGGCGGCCCACGTCTTCCTTCGGCTCTGGGCCCGGGAAGGCGATGTCGAAGCGCGGATGTACGCCGAGACGCTGGTGAACAACTGCCGCGTGACGTTGGGTAAGGTGGATCGGCTGTCGGGGCTGATCCTGGGGAGCGGGGCGCGGGTGCTCGGCGCCGAGCCGACCTGGTGACCACACGATGACGAGGAATCCCAGGCAGCCCCCCGAGCCGCTGCGACTGTTCGTGGCGGCGTATCCGCCTCTGGGCCTGGCGCGGGAGATGGTCGCGCGAGCGACGGCCATGGACCTTCCGCGCCACCGCGCGACGCCCGCGGAGCAGGTGCACCTGACGCTGCAGTTCATCGGGGAGCGCGAGGCGGGCGAGGTCGCGGCGGTGCTGGAATCGGTGCGGCGGTCGGCGGCGGGGTTGACCGCGTTCACGCTCGGGGCGATCCGGCTGATGACGC
Source organism: Phycisphaerales bacterium (assembly GCA_044221985.1). Taxonomy (GTDB): domain Bacteria; phylum Planctomycetota; class Phycisphaerae; order Phycisphaerales; family UBA1924. The sequence continues at coordinate 5,745 of JBGAOG010000024.1, read as the reverse complement.
TGCCGCGGCGGGGGGCGGCGCGGTTGGTTGCGGCGGAGATCTCGAGCCCGCCGGCGCTGCTGGAACTGCATCGGCGGCTGGCGCATCGGCTGGCGCGCGAGCCGCGGGAGCGGGCGGGGGATCGATTCACGCCCCACATGACGCTCCTGCGACTGGGGAGCGCCGCGCCGGGGCTTGGCGTAGACCTGCCCCTCAACCTGGAGCCGTTCGAGGTGCGCGAGGTGCTGCTGATGAAGAGCTGGCTTCGACCCGACGGGGCGGTGCACGCGGAGGTGGCGCGTGTGGCGCTGGGGGCGGGCTGATGGAACGGGGCCTTGCATGCACGGGTCGGGGGCTTTACACTGCGCCCATGGACGCCAATGGCCGCAAGCTCATTCTCAGCGACGGGGGTTTGTCGTCGCTCGTCGCGATCGCGTGTGTCAAGGAGGCGTTGACGCTGAGTTCTCCGGCGCGGGCTGGGGACGCGGCGATCCTGGCGTTCGGGTGCGCGGGCCCGGCGCGGGAGATGATGCTGCGCGCGGTGCGGGCGCAGGCCCAGGCGTACGCGTTCCAGCTGTTGCCCGAGCTGGAGGCGTGGCTGCCGGAGGACGCCGACGCGATGAGGCGGCGCGAGGGCGAGTCGATCGACCTGGTGCGTGCGTGCTTTGCGGGGGCGCGGGGCGGGTGCGATTCGCTGGTGTGGCCGGTGCAGTGCTCGCGCGAGGGGACGAGCGATCCCGACGCCCTGGACCTGGATTGGATCGCCCGCGCCAGCGACAAGGCGGTGCTGGCGGGGCGGCTGGCGGCGGTGGATGCGGACGTGCACGCCAAGCCGTCGCTGGCGATCGATACGCCGTACGTGGACGTGACGGACGGGCAACTGGCGGACCTGGCGAGCGAGATGGACCTTCCGGTGCGGACGTGCTGGTGGTGGGCGGTGACGCGTCGGGAAGGGGAGGCGGCGGTGGCGGAGCGGGCCAAGTGGCTGCGCGTGCTGGCGCGCGCGGGGTGGAGCGTGCCGGCGGGGGCGTGAGGCAGGACGCGGCGATCGCGGGCTGGTCTACTTCAGCAAGACGGGCGTGATGCTCTTCCACGAGGCGGCGCGATTGCCGTCGGCGGCCTCGCGGACCTTCAGTTCGCCCCCCACCAATTCGGCGGTGAAGGTGGTCAGGCGGAAGTCGCGCGACGAGTAGGCGTAGGTTTCGCCGTCGTCGTCGTAGAGCGTTCCGGCGGCGTTGGCGTGCTCGTCGAGGTTGACGAGGAGCTTGAGCTCGTCCATGGGCCGCTCGCCGATGAACTGCTGGTCGGGGCCGACGGGGATGATGGCGCCGGGGCGGACGAAGAGGCGGGGCAGGTCGGGGTTGTCGCTGTGCTCGATCTCGCGCCAGTGGCCCTTGGGCATGGCGACGACGCGGGCGCGGTCGGGGGTGACGTGGGCCACGACGAGCAGGTCGCGTCCGATGAGGAAGGCGTCGTCCTCGCTGCGCAGGGCGGGGTCCCTGGGATCGGCGAAGAAGACGGGGCGGGCGATGGGGAGGCCCGTCTCGCTGGCCTCGCGCGCGACGGAGTACAGGTAGGGCATGAGGCGGTAGCGGCGGGCGAGGGCCTCGCGGCAGGTGGCCTCGACCGCGGGCCCGAACGACCAGGGCTCCTTGTGGATGTTGCCCTTGCCGGTGTGCCCGCGGGCGAAGGGGAGCATGGCGCCAATGCCCATCCAGCGGGCGAAGAGGTCGGCGTCGCCGTTGCCCGCGAAGCCGCCGATATCGGGGCCGTAGAGCGGGAAGCCCGAGAGGCCCATGTTGAGGACCATGGGAATGGAGGCTTCGAGGTGGTACCAGTCGGCGGAGTTATCGCCCGACCAGCCGGCGGCGTATCGCTGCCCGCCGATGAAGAGGGCGCGGGAGAGGACGAAGGCTCGCTTCTGGCCCTCGAAGGCGGCGAGGATGCCGGCTTGCGTGGCACGGACCATCTCGAGTCCGTAGACGTTGTGGTAGCGGGCGTGGGGCCCACGGGCGCGATCACCCTGGGGCTTGCCGCTGGGGGCGATCATGGTGGGGTCACCGGCGTGGATGTTGTCCTCGGGCATGGTCTTGGACTTGACGTTGAAGACGGCGGGCTCGTTCATGTCGTTCCAGACGCCGGTGACACCCTGGGCGACGAAGTCGCGGTAGAGCCCGCCCCACCACTGTCGCACGTCGGGGCGGGTGAAGTCGGGGAACTTGCACCATCCGGGCCAGACCTCACCCTCGTAGGGCTTGCCATCGGCGCGCTTCACCCAGACGTCGCGGGCATCGGCGTCGGCGAGGATCTTCCCGTAGCGGGCGATCTCGGCCTTGCGGGCCGCGAGTGCGGCGGCGGGCTCGGCGTCGAGCTCGCCCTGGGGGCGATCGGCGGGCCCGCGCTCGGCGCGGCTCTTCATGCCCGGGTCGATCATCCACACGTTGTGGAAGCCCTGGGCGAGCAGGTCGGCGTTGAGCGTCCTGGGGTCGGGGAAGTGCCCGCGATCGAAGGTGAAGATGCGGAAGGCCTCCATGTAGTCGATGTCGAACCAGATCACGTCGCAGGGGATCTTGTGGTCGCGGAAGCCCTTGGCGATCTCTCGCACGCGGGCGTCGGGGTAGTACGAGTAGCGGCACTGGTTGTACCCCAGGGCCCACTTGGGCGGCAAGGGCATGCGCCCGGTCAGGCGTGAGAGTTCGCGCACCACCGCTTCGGGTTCGTCGCGCTCGATCACGACCACGGGGAAGCTGGGCCCGTCCGCGGTGAAGCGGATCTGGGCGGGGTTGGTGTAGCCCGTGTCGATCTCGCAGCGGTAGGTCGTGTCGGCCAGCACTCCGAAGCTGGTGCCGTCGGGGCGTACCGCGAGCACCCAGGGATGGCTCTTGTAGAGCGAGAGGGCTTCGACGCCGTAGCCGTAGGCGTCGGTGTTCCAGGCGACGGCCTTTCGCCCGTTGCGGAGGAGCGGGCCGGTGACCTCGCCGGTGGCGTAGAGGGAGGTGCCGGGCGGGATGTCGATGCTGACGCTGAGCTTGGCGTCGGCCTGGGAGAAGACGGGCGCGATGGAATAGTCCTTGCCGGCGGCGGCGGCGGACGACATGGCCTTGGCATTAGGCTCGGCGAGCAGGGCGTAGGAGGGGAGGGCGGCCTCGCGTGCGGCGGGGGACTGGAAGAAGCGCGTGACGCGATCGGCGATTCGCTCGGCGACCGGGGCGGGGTTCGCCTGGGGCTGGGCGAGGACGGGGGTCATGGAGAACGCGGCGCCGGCAAACAGCGCGGAAAAGAAGGACCGGTAAGTGAGAGGCGTGTGCATGACGGCTCGATTCGTCGGTTGGTGGCGGAATCGCGGCAGCGCCCCGGGGAGCCGGTGGCGGAACGTGGCGTCCGGCTGGGTGGATTCTGGGTCGGTTGCTATTCCCTTTGAGGACGGGATCGGGGATACTACGGTGCTTGCGGTCGGAGGGGTCCCATACGGACACCGACCGCGAGGGGGAAGGCGGAGCTCGAGTCGCCCGGAAAGTTGAGGGACGGTCCATGCTGAAGGTACGCGTGTCGTCGGTGTCACGATTGACGTTGGCGGCGGTGGTGTTGGCGGCGGCTGGGTTGCCGATGGTCGCGCGGGCGCAGGCGTGGGATGAGAACCCGCCGGTGATGCTGCAGTGGTTCGAGTGCCCGTGGCAGGACATGGAGCACCGGATGCCGGACTTCTTCCTGGCGGGATATGGGGCGGTGTGGGTCCCGCCGGTGTCGCGCGGGTACATGCCGCCGACGAACCCGAACCAGAATTCCTCGTCGGCGGGCTACGACGTGTTCGACCGGTTCAACCTGGGCACGCCCAGCGGCAAGACGGCGTACGGGACGGAGCAGGGATTCGACGCGGTGATCTCGGAGTTCCACAAGGCCGCCGGGCTGGTGTACGTGGAGATGGTGCTGAACCACAACGCGGGTCGGCAGACGGGGGCCGGGTTCCAGACGGAGGGGGGATACCCGGGCTTCTGGATGGCGTCGGCGGTTCCAGCCGTTGACAAGCAGCCGACGGACAACTGGGGCGACTTCCACGGCGGAGTCTCGGGCGGCTATCGGCAGAGCGAGAACCCCAACGGGGCGAACTACTGCCTGCAGGCGGGGGACCTGGTGTCGCTGATCGACATCAACCACGGGAGCAGCAACAGCCTGATCCGCCAGCCCACGATCGCGGGCAACCCGCTGAATATTCCCGGCGGGACGTACTTCAACAAGGTGGATCCGAACAACGCGCGGTTCTATCCCGATCCGACGCTGGGGACGGACACGGTGAACAACCCGGGCATGAGCACGGGAGCGGGAGCGCTGACGACGTCTCCGTTCAGCGCGTTCCCGTGCAACGTGCCGGCGCGCAACGAGCCGGCCTCGCAGTTCACGCTGGGGCGGTTCAACACGGGCACTCCGATGGGCGGGGTTCCCGTGGGCGAGAGCGCGACGGGGTACCTGCTTCGCTGGACGCAGTGGATGCTCGACGTGCACCACGTCGACGGGTTCCGCATCGACGCGATCAAGCACATGCCCAGCTGGTTCTACGACACGTACTACGACGCGACGGTCTCGAACCGTCGCGTGACGCCCGACGGGCGGCACGTGACGCCCTACTCCTTCGGCGAGAGCGTGGAGGGCAACGACTTTACCTTCGACCGCTACGTTCGCAAGCCCAACGGGCGGGCCAGCGGACGCACGGGGGACTCGTTCGGCAACCGCGACGCGCTGGACCTGACCGGCGCGGGCGCGTCCCGGGACCTGGTAAACAACCAGGCGTGGGCGAGCTGGTCGGCTCTTCAGAGCGCGCACCTGGACAACGCCGACGACGGGTACAACAACGGCTCGGTGGGGGTGAACCACGTCTTCAGCCACGACAACGGGAGCACGGGCGACGGGGGCTCGATGCCGGGCCTGCCCAGCGCCGCCCAACAGGGCTGGTTTGCGCACGCGTACATGCTCATGAAGCCGGGGCAGGCGGCGGTGTACCACAACGCGCGGGGGATCGTGCTGCGGGCGAGCAGCGGGGACATCGGCGGGTTCTTCCCGCGCGAGGGCGTTCCCGTGGCCCTGGGCTTCGAGAACAGTTTCACGCCCAACCCCGTGATCAGCACGCTCGTGCAGCTGTCGAACCAGCTGGGGCGCGGGTACTACTTCCCGCGCTGGAGCGACGGGTTCGTGAACATCTTCGAGCGATCGTCCCCGGTGGGGGCCGGGTACTCGGGCAACTGCCTGGTGGGCTGCAACCGGTCCTACGCCGGGCTGGGCATTACCAGCTACGACGAGCGCACGGTGGCCACGACCTTCCCCCAGGGCACGCGTCTCATCGAGATGACGGGGAACGCGGCGCGGGCGGATGTGGACCCCAGCGGGCAGATCGGCGAGGTGCTCACGGTGGCCGCGGGCGGAAACGTCACGATCCGCGTGCCCCGCAACCAGAATCTCAGCGGCGTGACGCACCACCGGGGGTTCGTGGTGTACGCCCCGGCGATCCCCGGCGGGACGCTGTCGTTCTCGAACGTCGCCAGCACCATCCCCGCCGACGCGACGGGCGCGGCGGTGCGGCGGCGGATGGCGTCGATCCCGGTCATCACCGCGAGCGCGTTCGACCTCACGCTGACGACGATCAACGGGGACAGCGGCGCGGGGAACAACGACAACGCCGACGACAACGCCGTCTTCCGCTTCAACCAGGGCTTCCGCGATTACAACGGCAACGGCGTCACCGACATCGGCGACGACAACGCCGTCATCCCCGGC
>JBGAOG010000023.1:9522-33703 GCA_044221985.1 Phycisphaerales bacterium | reverse complement strand
AGCCACCGGGAGTCTCCCGACCACGCGAAGCGCTCGATCACCTCGATCTGGTTCTGCTCCACGAGGGTGCTGGCCTTCTTCTCCGTGTCGTAGACCCAGAGGCGCTGGCCCTTGTCGCTGTGGGCGATGAGCTTGCCATCGGGCGAGGGGAGCGATCGCAGTCGCAGGATGTCGGCGTCGTTGGTAAGCCGTTGCGCGGGGCCCACGCCGTTGGAGGGCAGCGTCACCAGCTCCACCTCCCCCGACTCGTCGGAAAGGGCGACGAGGGACTTGGCGTCGGGCATGAACCGCGCGTCGCGGTAGCGGATCCCCTCGCGCCGGTCCACCTCAACGATGCGCCCGTGCTTGACCGGGAAGACCAGCACCCGACCCCGCGCCGTGATCGCGACACGGTCGCCCGCGGGCGAGAGGTGGGCCGCGCTGAGGAACCCCGCGGGCTTCTTGACCCACCTCTCGCGGGTCTGGTCCATGTCCGAGTCGATCGAGATGTCGAGACGCCGCGCCTGGTTCGAGGCGATGTCGAGCAGCCACAGGTCGGGCCCGAGCTGGTAGACGGCGCGACCGTTGTCGATCGACGCGATCCCGATGTCGAACTGGTCGTGGCGTGTGTGCTGGCGGGGGTCCCTGCCCTCGGGCGTCACGCTCCAGATATTCATGCGCCCGTCGCGGTCGCTGGTGAAGTAGATCCGCCCGTCCCAGAGCATCGGGCGCTTGCTCGTGCCCGGGTAGTCGCCCGTGATCGCGACGGCCTCATCGCCGCGCTGCCCCGAGGCCGGGAGGTTGAACCGCCAGAGTTGCTGGGCGGTCCCGCCCTTGTACCGGTCGGTGTGGCTGCCCTGGAAGGGCAGGCGCGTGAAGTAGAGCGTCTTGGAGTCTGGGGCGAGGGCGCCGTCGGCGGCCTGGTCGAGGGGGATCGGCGTCCGCACGCGAGTCGCGACGTCGAAGAGGGCCAGACGGGTGCGAGGGATGGTCGTGGCGTCGCTGGTGCTGTGGAGCAGCGTGGCGTTGTCCACCCACGTGACGAACGCGCTGCGCCCGACCCCGTCGTAGGTGACGCGCGTCGGCAGCCCGCCCAGCAGCGGCATGGTGTACACCTCGCGCGGGCCCTCGTAGGAGGCGATGAACGCGAGCGTGGACCCATCGGGGGAGATCGCGGGGCTGGACTCCTCGCCCGGGTGGGTCGTGAGGCGGGTGGCGACGCCGCCCTCAACGCCCACGCGCCACAGGTCCCCCTCGGACACGAACACGATCGTGCTCCCGCGCAGGGCGGGGAAGCGGTAGTAGCCGAGGTTGGCCGTGGCGCCGGCGGGCGCGGGTTGGACCGCGCTGGGAGCCTCGCCCTGGCGGGCATCGACCCGCTTGCCCGTGACGAAGCACCCCGCCGCGGCGAGCAGGAGGGCGCACGAGAACGACACGAGGGATCGGTGCATGGAGCCTCCCAATGGGCGGGCGCGGGCACCCGCGGCCGCACAGCCTATCACCTCAGCGCTGGATGGGCAGGAAGTCGCGCTCGCGGCCCTCGGCCCAGGCGCGGAAGCGAGGCCAGAAGACCTCCTTGAGCAGGATCTTCAGGCACGCCGCCACAGGGATCGCCACCAAGAGGCCGTAGATTCCGGCCAGGGCCCCGCCGGCGAGCGAGGCGAAGAGGATGGTGGGCGTGTCCATGCCGGTGGACTTGCCCTGGATGCGAGGGGTCAGGACATAGTCGTCGAGCGCCTGCGCGATCATGACGCAGGCCAGCGGCCCGCCCACGATCCACCACCATTCCCCCTGCCAGCCCGCCGGGGGCTGCAGCAGCAGGAGCAGCATGACCACGGGGGCGGCGGCCCATTGGGCGTAGGGGATCAGCACGAGCAGCCCCACGGCGGGGCCCACCGCCAGCCATGCGCCGACGCCGATGAGCTTGTAGGCCAGGGTGTAATAGACGGCGAGGATGGCGCAGATGGTGAGGCGTCCGCGGACGAAGGCCGCGATCACGCGGTCCATTTGCCCGAGCAGATGGACGACGCGGGCCTGCTTGCGCTCGGGGATGAACCCGCGCCAGAAGACCAGGAACCGACCCCAGCCCGTGCACACGAAGTAGAAGAAGAACGCGGTCAGGAACGCGCCCAGCACCAGGGAGCCCACCCGTCCGGCGAGGACGGCCACGAAGTTCGCCGCCGTGCTCGCCGCCCCGGCGCCGCCCTGAACGGCCTGCCTGGCGATGTCGGCCGCGTTGGCTCGGGCCCACTCGAGGGCGGGACGAACGAGCTGGTAGAGTTCGGAGGGCTTCTGCCTTTCGCCCGGCGGCGAGCCCGCGGGGGCGAGCGGGGACTCCTGCTGCGCGATGAGGCGCTGTTGCTCCAGGACGTACTCGCGAATCCGCCCCCAGGCTTGCGGTCGGGCCATCAGCTCGGCCCGCAGGCGTTCGTCCTCGGGCGCGTCGATCGAACGCACGAGCAGCGACGCGTCTCCGGCCATGGTCCCCGCGAAGGAGATCCCCTGGGCCGCCGCCAGGCCCAGCGCGCCCACCACGGGCACCACCACCAGCACGAGCAACCCCGCCAGGGCGCCGACGGCCACCCCCGCCCGTCCGATGCGCCCCGAGCGCGTCAGACGCTGCACGAGCGGCTCGAACAGGTAGGCCAGCGCCACTGCCAGCAGCAGCGGAACCGTCACGAGGCTGAGCCGGTAGCCCAGCCAGAGAAGCCCGAAGACGCCCCCAAGGAGCAGCAGGTCCCGCACCGGCTGGATCTGCCACAGGCGCAGTCGCGACCAGTCCGGGAAACCCGCGGGCTTGCCGGCGGGCGTCGGGCTGGTGGGATGGGACGTGCTCATGCCATCAGGCTAGCGAGAAACGCCGGGCCGTGCTCGGAAGGTCAGCTCCGGGTCAACTGCCCGAAAGCCTCTTCGAAGTCGAAGACGTTCTCGAAGTCCTCGATGGCGTCCTGGGCGGTCTTGCGCATCAGCCCGGCCTCGACCATCGCGAAGACGATGCGTCCGAAGTCCCCCGTTTGCTGGATCCCCCAGCGCGAGAGGACCGTGCGGGCCAATAGCCCGTATCGCCGCACGGCGTAATCCCGCAGGCCCAGGCAGAGCTGCTGCCCGTTGACGTGGCGGCGCTCGTCGGTGGGGTCGGCGGGCACCCCCGCTTCCCCATGGATCACCTTGACCGTGTGCCCGAGCCCGTCGCGCACGAACTGGAACGCCTCGGGCGGAAACCCGCCCGACGCCTCCCGCAACTTCTTCCAATCCGGCCAGGCCAACTCGCTCACGGCTGAACTCCCAACACCCGCCCACGGACCGCCTCGCTCCATGACGGCATGGTAGAGGCCATTTCGCCCCGGGAGGGTGCAGTTCAATTCGGCCCGATGGTTCACGGACCTTGAACGTCTGCGGAGGAGCCCAAGCCCTGAACACGCCCCGAACGATCAGGGTCGACTGACGTGCGGATCTCCCTTGACATACCAGCGCAGCCGGCGCCGGGCCCAGGCCCCGGCGGATTCAACGCCGATGCGTCCCGTGCGCACGATCCGGCGCGGCGGCCCGGGCTCGCCAGGTTCGAGCATCAGCGCCCCGCGGGCGAGCATGTCCGTCCCGTTGAGCGCGCCGTCGATGGCCAGGGCCTGGCACAGGCGCGCGGGCCCGCTGCACAGGTCCTCCTCGCGCACGGGCCTGGCCCCACGCGCCCTTCGCGCGGACCGGTGGCGGCGCATGGCGTCCAGCCCGTCCAGGGGATGGAGCGCACGCACGAGCACGGCCTGCCCGACGCCCCCGCCCGCATCGCCGTCCCGGGCCCACTTCCCGCCGCACACGATGTTCATGCAGTGGTGCATGCCGTAGGTGAAATACACGTACGCGCTCCCGGCGGGCGCGTACATGACCTCGTTGCGCTCGGTGCGCCTCCCGCCGAAGGTGTGGCAGGCGCGATCGGGCGCGCCGAGGTACGCCTCGACCTCGACGATCTCCCCCGCCAGGCGCTCGCCCGACGCCAGCACCCGCACCAGGCGCATCCCGAGCAGTCGCGGCGCGAGCACGTCGGCCGGCGCGGCGCAGAACCGGCGATCGGGCCCGGGCCTGGACGGGCTACGCGTAGGCATGGAGCCCGGGCAGGATGAGGTTGACCCCGAAGTAGGTCCACAGCATCACCACGAACCCGGCGACGGAGAGCCACGCCGTGGTCAGCGCTCGGCGCGGTCCGGTGGCGAAGCGCACGTGGATGACGATGAGGTAGACGATCCAGGTGAGCAGGGCCCAGGTCTCCTTGGGATCGAAGGCCCACCACCTCCCCCAGGAGTGGTCGGCCCACCAGGCGCCCAGCAGCGTGCCCACGCCCAGGGTCCAGAACGCGAGTTGGAGGACCGTCATCTGGGCCGTGTCCAGGTCCTTGAGGATGCGTGCACGCCCCGAGATCACGGCCTCGTCGGGCGCGGCCTCGACGGTGAAGGCGCCCACGCCCGCCGCGGCAACCCCGACGGCGGCGGCGCTGCGGCCCCCGAAGTAGTGGGCCGCCAGGTAGAACAGGCTCACCATGAACCCCAGGGCGATCAGCCCGTAGGACGCCAGCACGGTCGTCACGTGGTACTTGAGCAGCACGCTCGTGTTCAGGATCGGCGCCTCGCGCTCGATGCTGGCGCCGGGGATGGCGGCCTGCGTCGCCGCCAGGAGCACGATGAAGCCCACCCCCGCCGTCGCCGCCGCGAACAGCCACTGGCGTTTGACCGCCAGGATCGACAGGCCCACCGTCGCCGCGAACAGGCTCAGCCCCGTCATCGACTCGTATTGGTTCTGGATGGCGAATCGCTCCGCGATGATGCAGCGGCTGATGAACCCGAAGGCGTGCAGCGCCACGGCCAAGCACAGGGCGCCCGCCCCGAACACCTTGAGCCACGTGCGCCCGGTGCCGAAGGCCAGGAGCAGCGAGACCAGCGCGAAGAAATACCCCCACGCCCCGAACTCGAAGGCGTTGGCACGGTTGTACGCCATCTCGATCGAGCGACGCGTGGTCGGGTAGATCGGGGCGTTGATGCGGGGGAGTTCAAGGGCCAGGTCCCGGGCCGCCTGGGTCACTCCCGCGGCGTTGCGAGCGCGCCAGGCCTCGCCCAGGGCCAGGGCCGCCCGGCGCGCGGGAGAATCGGGCGCGAGCGACGCGAGGTGCCCCCAGGGGTCCTGTCGCGAGGCGGGGGCGACGAGGAGCATGTTCGACCCGCAGCGCCGCCACAACTCCATCGCGTTGTGCACTCGGTCCATGGACTCACGCATCGGCGCGTCCGACATGTGGGCCAGCTCGATCGCCTGGAACTGCTGGAGGTACATCTGCGGCGTGATTCGTCCCACCCGCATCCAGCGCTCCTGCGTGTCCGGGTCGCGCGGGAACTGGCCCTCGAGGAACGCCCGGCGCAGCGGGAGATACCCCAGGGCGATCAGGGCCTTGTCCGAGTAGTACCCCGGGTCGATCGTCAGGTCGAGGAGCGTGAACAGCGGGTCGTAGTCGTACGCCTCAATCTTGGGCGTGCTGCCCCCGCCGGGCAGACGCAGCCAGTCGCGGTAGGTCCGTCGCCCGGCGATTGATCGCACCGTCTCCCGCGCGAGGGTCTCGACGACCTTGACGCGTCCATCATGGAACACGCTGAGCGATCGCAGGGGCGTGAGGTCCACGCCCAGGGCGAACTGGACCTTGTCCTGGGCCGCGCACGGGCCCGTCGCGCCCGAAGCGTCCCCGAACGGGCTTCCCGTGGCGGCGCTGAGCATCTGGGTCTGGGGATGGGCGTTGCCCTGGGGCGCGTACTGGGCCCAGGCCGGGGCAACGAGGGTCACGCAGGCCAGGACGAGGGCCCACGCCAGGGCGGTCGCGTGGTTCATGGGGTTGCTCCGATCTCTTCGTTGGCTGGCGTGGAGTGCGCCCTGGAGCCCAGGACTCCCGCGGTGGCGGCGACGTCGGATCTCGCGGCGTCGGGACGGACGTACGTCCCCTCCGCCACCTGCCGCTGGATGCGTTTCTTCTCTCGCTTGACCAGCCACGGCTTGAGGTAGAAGGCCCAGGGGATGCCCGCGCCCATCAGGATCGCGCCCAGCGCGATGACGTGGATGCCGGGGTTGTTGCCCACGTGGAGGATGGTGAAGTTGGCGTGGGGGCGTTTGAGCTGGCCCATGTCCACCTGGCGCTGGCTCTGCTGCCAGCCCTGCTGGTCCCAGCCGGACTGGCTGAACTTGAACTGGTTGGGATCGAGCCCGGCCGTCAGGCGACCGAAGAAGTTGGCGAGCCAGGGTCGCCCGTCGTCCCAGTGGAAGGGGGCGGTGAGGGGCGCGTTGAGCTTGGCCACGTGCCGGAAGGCGCTGAAGTCCGGGGTGGTCGGTTGCACGTCGATGACGGACTGGTAGTCGCGGGGCGCGCCGCGATGGTCGTAGGACAGCATCTGGAAGTCCACCAGGGAGAGGGCGAAGCCGGGCAGGGCGTACTGGCGTCGCCCGAAGGCCAGGCGCACGCGCCGCCCGTCGGGCAGGTCCACGCCGCGCTCCGACTGGGCCATCGGCCCGTTCTCCAGGAAGTACTGGGCGAAGGGGAGCCAGACCACGCGCCGCAACGCGGGGAAGCGTGAGGAGGTGACCTCCACGGCGAGCATGGCGCGGGCGTGCGTGCCCACGAGGCTGCGATCCTGGTTCTCGGGCGCCAGGGGAATCGGCCGTTCCACGACATCGCAGTGGGCCCAGCGCTCGCCCACGCGCAGCTCGAGCATGGGCGCCACGCGCACGGCGGACCTGGGGCCCAGGTCCTCCACGACCGTCACCTCGCCGCCGGGGACTCGCACGATCGCGCGCGTGGGCGGGAGTCCTCCCCCCGCCGGAGCGCCCGCCGGCTCGTCGAAGTACACGTTGATCGCCGTGGCGTCGATCAGCCCGACGCGGATGGCGGCGTCGGCGGGCGTGCGCCTGGGCATGCCCCGCTCGTTCTTCTCGGTCAACGACAGGTCCTGGCTGATCTCGGGGAAGCGGTGGTAGACGTACCGCGTGAACTGCTTGCCCGCGGGGCCCGTGATCTTCAGCACCGCCACGCTGCTCTGGGCGTTCTCGTACCCGGGCGTGATGATCTGGAAGGGCGGCTGGGCGAGCAACTGCTGGACCTCGATCTCGTAGCCGGTCTCGCCGGCGTGGATCTTGTCGCCGGGATTCACACCCAGGACCTTGTGGTAGTCCGCCGCCCCGTCCGTGCCCGGGATATCGATGGCCAGGGCGTGCGTCGCGCCGGGCGGGATCTTCTCGGAGAGGTCGCGCCAGCGGACGGGGTCCATGCCCAGCGTGTATTCCGCCTGGATGGCCGCCTGCCCCTCGGCCAGGACCTGCGTGCGTCCCGTGGCGACCGTGGGCGTGAGGGGCATGGAGAACGCGGGCAGCTCGGAGATCTGCCCCGACTGGTCGCCCGCGTGCAGGAACACGAGGCGGAAGGGGCGGAGGGGTTGCCCCCCCAGGAGCTTGATTCCCGGGGCGACGTCGACCTTTTCCCAGTCGGGCTGGGTCTGGTCCGCCACGTAGTTCGCGTATCCCACGATGCGGAAGGCCAGGTCCGGGTCGACCCGGGCGTCGAACGTGGACGGGATGGGAACGTCGATGAAGCGCTGCGGAGCCCCCTGGAGCCAGGGCAGCGCCCAGCCGCTCACCCCCGCGGCCGTCACGCCGGCCGTGGCGCCGAGGTTGTAGTCGTTGTACCTGGGCACGCCGACGAGCGGCCGCTGCTCCCACCCGCGAGCCTGCTGCACGTAGAGCACGGTGTCGTTGGCGTCGAAGAAGGTGCGTGAGGGCGGGCCGGGGCTGGCCTGCCCGCTGACGGGGTCGGCCATGCCCGAGAGCAGGAGGGTGTCGCCCTCGAGCTTGCGCGAGCCGTAGTAGATGCTGCCCAGGGCGATGAGCACGATGCCCGTGTGCACGCCGAGCACGCCCAGGTTCTTGAACGTGAACTCGATCCGACGCACGGTGGCCACGACGAGGTTGATGACAAAGAGCAGGAGGATGGTGCGCAGGGGCCACCAGGCGTAGAACTGCAGCTCGGTCATCTCCATGCTGGGCAGGCGGCGCAGCGTGATCGACTTGTTGGCCTCGACGAACCCGGAGAAGAGCATGAGCCCGGAGCGGCCGCTCGGGTCCCACCTCATCGCGGGCCACGCCTGGTTGGCCCAGAGGATCGCCCCGCCGAAGATCCCCGCGAGCGCGATGGGGAAGACCACGGCGAAGCGCACGCCCCGCGAGGCCCGCCGCGTGAGCCGCCACGCCGCCAGGGCGGGCGCACCGCCCGCGACGATCATGGCCAGCAGCGCCGTCAGCCCGTAGAGGAGGTAGGTGGGCGCCTTGGCCAGCAGCCCGATGGGCACGCTGGCGAGGATGCCGTAGACGATGACCAGCACGAGCAGGATGACCGCGAGCCAGATGGAGGAGAGCGTTCGCAGGACGAACCTGGCGGGCCACGCCCAGCGCGGGATGTGCCGGTCGTCCCACGCCTGACTCTCGCGCCACTTCTGGCTCATGCACGCCCCTCCTGGGCCGGGTTCGAACACACAAGATCCGGAGCGATCCGTCACCCCGCGAATCCTACGCGAACAGGGGGCCCAGCCCGCGCTCGTTGATACCCGGGAAGTTTCCGAGGCGCTGATCGCGAACAGATTTCGGCCCGATCACGCGCGCCGGATCAGGACTTCCGGATCGGCCACTCCGCAGAGGGCGCCCGCCAGCGCGTCGGAACCGACGCCGCAAGGCACGCTCACGACGGCGCGCGGCGTCGCGCCATCCCGGAACAGGAAGTCGCCCGGGTCCAGGGCCAGCGCGCGCGCGCCGTGGAGCGTCGCCATCGCCAGGAGCGTGCGCGCGGGCGTGGCGTCGCGCCCATGGAGGAGGCGCATCTCGTCGAGCGTGCTGAGGCGCCCGCGCGGGCCGCAGGTCCAGGCAGGGAGGTTCACGATCGAGTCCGTCCCCAGCGCGACGCCGATGCCCGCGCGGAGCATGTCGCGATACCGATGCGGGCCGAGGCGGTCCGCGGCGTGGAAGTACACGGACGCCCGCGGGCAGTACGCGACGTCCGCGCCCGCGCGCGCCAGCAGTTCGATCTCCGAGTCCGTCGCGTCGTTGACGTGCGCGCACAGGAAGCGAGCGCCCGCGATGTGCGGCGCCAGGTGCTCCACCGGGCGCCGTCCGTGCCCCACGTGGCGCAGGACCGAGTCGTCCCAGATGCCCAGGCTTTCCAGGAGCGCGCGCCGCGGGCCCGCTCCCCGCGCGATGAACTCTCGCTCGTCGAGCGTCTCGGCCAGGTGGGTGGCCAGGGGCATGCCGCTCGACGCCAGCTCGATCGCCGCGCGATACCCCGGGGGCATCACGCTGTAGGGTGCGTGGGGTTGCAGGCCCAGGCGTGCGCCGCCGATCTGCCGCGGGGAGGCCTCCACCAACTCGCGCACGCGAGCCAGCGACGCGTCCTGCGTCCGGCCCACCGCGAAGAACTCCAGGAACGACACGCCCGCCACGGGCGAGGCGCCCAGGGCTCGATACGCCGCGGTGCTGGGGCGGCCCATGGGGGCCCCGGCGACGTCGCCCACCGCCACGACGCCGCCGGCCAGGGAGAGCTCCACCCCCTGGCGCACAGATTCGGCGATGCCTTGTTCGTCGAGTCGGCGCCCGGACCGCACGCGCTCGATGAACCCGTCGAAGCCCCGCCGATCGTCCAGGGCGAGGGGCCCCAAATGGGTCAGGTCGAGGTGGGTGTGGGCATTGACCAACCCCGGGATGAGCGCGGCATGCGGGCGGTCGATCCGCTCGGCGACGCGCGCCGCCGGGTGGACCTCGACGTCGGCGGGCCTGCCCACGGCCAAAACGGTCATTCCCCCGGTTCGCGCCCCACATGGGCTGGCGTCCCCAGGGGAATCGACCTCGACGAGCAGGCATCCGGGGGAGAAGGCGACTTCCGCGGCGTCGTAGACCCCCGCGGCGTCGAGGCGCAAGATTCTCCTGGCTGTCGTCACGAGAAATAGTGCTCCCCAATGCGACCCGGATTTCATGGGCGGCGAGCGCGTCCGCCGAAGAGCCCTGTCCTTCGGAGCGACATCAACCGACAAGTCCTCCACAGTCCGGCGCTGGGCGGCCCGAACGCGCAAAGTTCGCGTCATCCAGATCCGGCGGAGGCTAGACTCCGGAGGTTAGGGTCGCCCGGGGCCCCAAGAGCCAAGGAGCCTGCGCGTAGCGTGGCAACAGGAGCCGCGCCGCATCGTTCGAGGCCATCCGAGAAACGGAGTTCCCGCATGTCCACCGCACGTCCCCTGTTCGCACTCGCGTTGCTGACACTCGCCCCCCTGGTCGGCTGCGCCAGCCAGGCGGAGGTCGATCGCCTCAGCGACGCCAACCGCACCCTGGTCGAGGACAACACGCGCCTCCAGCACGAGCGTGACGAGGCGCGCAACGCGGCCGACATGCTGCGTGGCGGGGCGGCGGGCAAGGAGGGCGCCGTCGCGGAGTTGCAGCGTCAGCTTCGCGACGCTCAGGGCCAGCGTGACCAGGCGCTGAACGACCTGCGCGCGTTCCAGGGCCGCCTGTCCGAGTTGCAGATCGGGCAGGTCGATCCCGAGACCGATCAGCGCCTGACCGACCTGACCTCCCAGTATCCGAACCTGATCGCGTACGACCGCGCCAGCGGGATGCTCCGCTTCGCGAGCGACCTGACGTTCGACTCGGGCTCGGCGACGGTCAAGTCCAATGCCAAGCAGGCGTTGGACGCCCTGGCCAAGATCCTGACGTCCGGCGCGGCGTCGCAGTACGACGTGGTGGTCGAGGGGCACACGGACTCGCAGCGCCTCAGCGGAGCCCACGTCACCCAGTACCGCACCAACCGGATCCTCTCCTGCTTCCGCGCCAGCGCCGTGATCGACGAGCTCAAGGCCATGGGCGTCAGTCCGCAGAAGATGATGGCCGCGGGTTGGGGCGAGTTCCGCCCGTCGGTGCAGAACAGCGCCAACGGGAACACGCCCCAGAACCGGCGCGTGGAGATCTTCCTCGTCAAGTCGCGGGTGAGCACGCCCCCGGTCGAGACGCCGGCCGCTCCGGCCCCGGCGCGGGCCAGCGAGCCCGAGATCATGAAGTGAAGCCAGTGGCCCGGGCGTCGGTCCTGGGCGGAGTCGGATGACCCCAAAGCCCGCGCGACAGCGCGGGTTTTTTCGTGGACTCGCCGCGGGGAAAGGCCCCGCGCCGGGAGGCCGCCTGCGGTAGGGCCCGGCGAGAAGCGGACCGGGCGGGAGTAGGTTGATCGCGGACCTCGGGGAGGAGGATCCACGTTCTCTGTGGTCGGGTCCTGGGCGGGGTGCTAGACTTGGGCCTAGCAACCTTGGTCCATGGTCGGGGTGTTCCCGGGCATGGGCGGGGGGGAGCGAATGTCGATGTTCGTGGACCATCGTCATGCTCGGTAACCGTCCCAAGAGTGGCGCAAGCCACGCTGGGCGGTGCCGCCGGGTGCCCGCGGGAGGGTCGCGATGACCTGACCGGCGCACAGAGCGGTTCCGAGGCGCAGTCCGCCGGGCCCGGGGGCCGGGGCGGGCTGGCGGCGATCGGGCGTTGGGCCACGGGCGGAGCAGTCGCTTGTGGCCTTGTTGTTTTGACCCCCGGGCGGCGCGGGGACACGCGGGACGGAAAACTCGGCAGTCCGACATCTTGAGAAAGGCGAGCACGTGAGCAACACCACCAGCGGAATCAACACGACGGAGATGCTGCGGATCCTGGATTCGATCTCGCGCGATCGGAACATCGACCGCTCGCTGCTGATCCGGGACCTGGAGCAGGCGATGGTCTCGGCGGCGCGCAAGTTCTACAACACGCTCGACGTGGAGGAGTTCACCTGCACGTTCGATCCCATCACGGGGCGGATGGACCTGCTGCGCCACGGGGAGCCGATGGAGCTGCCCCCGGCCACGTTCGGTCGCATCGCCGCCCAGACCTTCAAGCAGGTGATGATCCAGAAGTTCCGCGACGACGAGCGGAGCAGCATCTTCGAGGAGTACAGCAAGCGGATCGGGGAGATCTCGACGGGCGCGGCCCAGCGGTACGAGGGCGGGGCGCTGGTGGTGACGCTGGACGGGCGGGCGGAGGCGTTCATGCCCCGCAGCGAGCAGATCCCGGGCGAGCAGTTCCAGCCCGGGGACCGGGTGCGCTGCCTGATCCTGGACGTGCGGGACGCGGGGAGCCAGGTGAAGATCGTGCTCAGCCGCGCCAACCAGGACTTCATCAAGAAGCTGTTCGAGGTCGAGGTGCCCGAGGTGGCGGAGAAGATCATCGAGATCAAGGCGATGGCCCGCGAGCCGGGCTTCCGCACGAAGCTGGCGGTGGCGAGCATCGACAGCAAGGTGGACGCGGTGGGCGCGTGCGTGGGCGTGCGTGGTAGCCGCATCAAGAACATCGTGGACGAGCTCAACGGGGAGAAGATCGACATCGTCCGCTGGAACGAGAGCAGCCAGATCCTGATCCAGAACGCGCTCAAGCCGGCGGAGGTGGCCGAGATCAGCCTGTGCTTCGAGCTGGGGCGAGCGACCGTGGTGGTGCGGGACGACCAGCTGAGCCTCGCGATCGGCAAGCGCGGCCAGAACGTCCGCCTGGCGGCGCGGCTGACGGGCTGGGACGTGGACATCCTGACGCCCGAGGAGTTCAACAAGGGCCTGGAGACGATGAGCCAGACGCTGCTGGGCATCGAGGGGCTCAACGAGGTCATGGTCGACAAGCTGGGCGCGATGGGCATGGTCAGCGTCTTCGACGTCGAGGAGGTCGGGCCCGAGGTCCTCAAGGAGACCCTGAGCGTCGACGACGAGCTGGCCAAGAAGGTCGTCGAGATCGCCTCCGTCAAGGCCAAGGAAGTCGCGATCCAGCAGCAGAAGGACAAGGAGGAGAAGGTCCGCCTGGCCAAGGAGCAGGCCGAAGCGGCGGCCAAGCTGCTGGCCGAAGGCGGGGCCCTCTCGTCGGGCGAGGCGGCGGCGGACGCGATCCTGGGGGCCTCGCCGACGGCGCCCACCGACGCCTCGGCCGAGAAGCAGGCGGACAACATCCTCGGGCAGTAGGGAACGGTTCGGACGGCACGCGGACGGGACGGACAACCGTCGGGATCGAAGAGCAATCAGGAGCGACACTTGGCGGGCAAGCGGATCTCACAGCTGGCGCGGGAAATGGGCGTGGAGTCCAGGGCGATCATCACCAAGTGCCGCGACGAGGGCATCTCGGAGGACATCGTCAAGGGGCACATGTCCACGGTTTCGGCGGGACTGGAAGCCTCGATCCGAGAGTGGTTCAGCACCGCGGGCGGGGGTACGGCCGTTGAGGCGGCTCCGCACGTGGACATCGAGAAGGTGAAGACCCGCAAGGCCGCCCCGCGCAAGAAGCGGGCGGAGGGCGAGGCCGCGCCCGCCGAGCCCGAGACACCGATTCCCGCCGCCGAGCCGATCCAGGCCCCGGCGCCCGTGGAGCCGCCCGCCGAGGTCGCGCCGCCCGCCAAGGCCAGGGTCATCGCGGCGACACCCGCGGCGACACCCGCGGCGCCCCCGACGCCCAAGGCCAGCACCCCTCCCGCGCCGGCGGTGATGCATCCCTCGCCGGCCATCGAGGAAACGAAGCCCATCACGCCGCCCCCGACCAAGGCGCGGCCGACGACGCCGACCGAGGCTCCCCTGTCTCCGGCCGCGAGGGTGCCCGGGCAGGATCGTCCCGGGGGTTCGGCGCCCGCGGCGCGTCCGGCGCCTCCCGCTCCGGCGCCGACGATGAACGTCCCGCGCCGTCCCACGGTCATCTCTCCTGCCGGCCCCAAGCTCCAAACGGCGGCGCCGGTGAAGCTCTCGGGGCCCAAGGTCGTGCGCGTCGAGGCGCCCGATCGCGTTGAGGCGCCGCGCCCGCGCCGCGTCGGCTCGGGCCCGATGACCCCCGGCGCCAGGCCCCGCACCGGCGAGGGCGGCACCGAGGAGGACTCGGGGCGCAACGTCCGTCGCAAGGCCGGCCCCAGCGGGGGCGGCAGCGGGGCCAACACGCGCCGCTCCAGCGGCACGGGCGTGCCCGACAAGCGCCGCGGTCGCAGTGGGCAGGACTGGGTGGGCGCCACCCAGGGCATCTTCAGCGAGCAGGACCTGCTGGAGCGCGAGGCCCGCCTGGCCCGAGCCGGCGGGTTCCTGCGCAAGCACAAGACCGATCCCAAGAAGCCCGGGCCCGGCGGACGGGTGGGCACGCCCGCCACCGAGGGGGGCAAGGTGCAGATCGTCGGGCCCTTCACGATCAAGGACCTGTCCGCGACGACGGGCGTCAAGGCCGCCGACATCGTCAAGAAGCTCTTCCTTCAGGGTGTGATGGCCACGATCAACTCGGGGATCGACCCGGCCAAGGCCCAGGAGATCATGATGGACTTCGACATCGAGCTCGAAGTCCAGCAGGCCAAGACGGCGGAGGAGGCGGTCTCGGCCGAGTTCGAGGACCGCGCCGCGGTGGATTCGCGGGCGCGCGGGCCCGTGGTCACGATCCTGGGACACGTGGACCACGGCAAGACCAGCCTGCTGGACAAGATCCGCAACGCCAACGTGGCCGCGGGCGAGGCGGGCGGCATCACGCAGAGAACCAGCGCCTTCCGCGTCCCCCTCGATGTCGGGGGCGAGAAGAAGGAGGTCGTGTTCCTGGACACTCCCGGTCACGAGGCCTTCACGAGCATGCGTTCGCGCGGCGCGCAGATGACGGACGTGGTGGTGCTGGTGGTGTCCGCGCCCGAGGGGGTGATGCCCCAGACCGTCGAGAGCATCAACCACGCGAAGGCGGCCAAGGTCCCCATCGTCGTGGCGCTGAACAAGATCGATCGCCCGGACGCGACGGAGAACCAGATCCAGAAGACCCTGGGCCAGCTGGCCGAAGCCGGGCTCAATCCGGTGCAATGGGGCGGGGACACCGAGGTGGTCAAGACCAGCGCCACCACCGGGCAGGGCATCAAGGAACTGCTGGAAACCCTGGACCTGCAGGCCCAGATGCTGGAGCTCAAGGCGGACTTCGAGGGCCCGGCCCGGGGCACGGTCATCGAGGCCCGCACCGAGGAGGGTCGCGGGGCGGTGGCCAGCCTGCTGGTGCAGCAGGGCAAGCTGGAGGTGGGCGACTTCGTGGTGGCCGGGCGTGCGTTCGGGCGGGTGCGCGACATCACGGACGATCGCGGGCAGCGCGTCAAGGTCTCGCTCCCCCCCATGCCCATCCAGATCTCGGGGTTGGACGAGGTCCCCGACGCGGGCGACAAGTTCTACGTGGTGGACTCGCTCAAGAAGGCCCAGGAGGCCGCCGAGCAGCGCCGGCACCGCGAGCGCCAGGTCCAGCTGGCCCAGCCCAAGCTCACGCTCGACAGCCTGTTCACGCAGATGGCCGACAAGGCCCTCAAGGAAATCCTGGTCGTCCTCAAGGCGGCCGAGCAGGGGACGGTGGACGTGCTCAAGGGCCAGTGCGAGAAGGTCAAGGGGGAAGAGGTTCGCGTCCGGGTAATCCACTCGGCCATCGGGGGGATCACCGAGAGCGACGTTCTGCTGGCCGATGCCAGCCGGGCGATCATCATCGGTTTCAACGTGATCCCGTCGGGCAAGGCCCGCGGGCTGGCCGAGCAGAAGGGCATCGAGATCCGCACGTACGAGGTGATCTACGACATCGTGGACGACCTCAAGAAGGCGGCCGAGGGCTTGCTGACGCCCGAGCTGCGCCAGGAGGTCCTGGGGCACGCGGAGGTCCGCCAGGTGTTCAAGGTCAGCAAGGTGGGCACGATCGCGGGCTGTTACGTCACGGACGGCACGGTCCAGCGCGACGCCCTCATCCGCGTCACCCGAGGCGGGGTGGTGGTCGAGAACAACCGGCGCCTGTCCCAGCTCAAGCGCTTCAAGGACGACGCCAAGGACGTTCGCGCCGGCATGGAGTGCGGCATGAAGATCGACGGGTACGACGACATCAAGGAGGGCGACATCCTCGAGTGCTACAAGCAGATCGAGGTCAAGCGCACGCTGTAAGGGAACCGGGCCGGTGTCCGGGCGGGCGCTCGGCCCCGCCGCGGACGGCGCCCCCACGATGGTCATCGGGATCCTCCAGTTCGACGTCCTGGTGCGAGGCGCCGAGTCCCTCAAGGATAAGCGCCGCGTGGTCTGCTCGCTCAAGGACCGCCTCCACCGCGAGCACCTCGTCTCCATCGCGGAGGTGGGGATGCAGGACGTGGCGACCGTGGCTCGCCTGGGCCTGGCGCTGGTGGGATCGGACGGCCGCCACGTGGGGCAGACCCTCGACCGCATCACCGCCAAGCTGCGGTCGATGACCGACGCGGAGCTGGGCGACGTGACGCGCGAGCTGATCGAGGGCCGCGGGCCCGAGGCGTGCGCGCCCGGGGGCGCGGATGAGGCCCTCGACTCCGAGATGCTGGATCGCGCCCGCGCGCTGGGACAGGAGGGCGGGGGATGGTGAATCGTCGCTCCGCCCAGTTGGCCGCCGAGATCAAGCGTGCCGTGCAGGAGATCCTGGCCCGGGGCCTGAGCGACCCCCGCATGGGAGGGCTGGTCACGGTGACGGAGGTCCGCGTGACGGGCGACCTGTCGCGGGCGGAGGTCTTCGTGTCGGTCTTGCCCCAGGAGAAGCAGGCCCTGACGCACCACGCCCTGTGCGACGCGGCACGCCACATCAGGCACGAGGCGGGAGAGCTCGTCCGCACGCGCCAGCTTCCCGAGTTCGTGTTCGTGCTCGATGAGCGGCTGAAGAAGGAGGCCGCGGTGCTGGGCGCGCTGGCCAGGGTGCGCGAGGAGCAGGAGCGCCGCGGCGCCGCGGGCGGGGAGGGACGGGCGTGAGCGTGGGCGACGCGGGCAAGAAGCTCGATGGGCTGCTCAAACGCCTGCGGGGAAGGCACGCCGACGCCCAGGTTCCCATGGCGCCCCAGTGGGAAGGGATGGACGCCGGGGTCCGCGAGCTGGTGTTCTCCATGCTGCTGTGGGACAACCGGGCCGAGGCCGCCCTGGCCGCCTTCAACCGCCTGCGCCAGGCCTTCGTGGACGGCAACGACCTCCGCGTCGCCCTTCCCGAGGACGTCGGCGAAGTACTGGGCGAGGCGTGTGAGCCGTCGCTGGAGCGGGCGGCCCGCCTGCACTGCGCCATGATGGACATCTACCGGCGCGAGCACCGTCTGCGCCTCGACCACCTGCGCGAGGTGGGCAAGCGGGAAGCCCGGGCGTACCTCGACGGCGTGGACGGGCTCCCCGATTACGTGCGCGCCCGCCTCATGCTGCTGTGCCTGGGCGGGCATGCCATCCCCGTCGATGCGCGCCTGTGCGGTCGGTTGTGGGAGGAGAAGACCCTGCCCGAGAAGGGCGGCGTCGACGCCGCCTCGGGCTGGCTCGAACGCCAGGTGCACCAGGGTGAGGCCCTCGGCGTGCACGCGCTCTTCATCGCCTGGTGCGAGGAACCCGGGCGCCGGAGTCGGGCCGCCGAAGCGCCCGAGCGCAGGCGATCGCCCCGCAAGGGCAAGGCAACCTGAGGGTGCGGAGGATCGGCCATGCGGTGCGGGCAAGCAAGGCTCGGGCGGAGTGCGACGACGCTGGCGATGCTGGCGCTGGGCTCGGTTATCGCGCCCCTGGGCTCGTGCCGCGGGCCCGGCGACGCTCGCGAGCCCGCCCCGACCCCCGCGCGCGGGAGTTCCATCGCGGCTTCCGCGCTGGCGGAATTGCGCGAACGGGCCGCCATCGAGCAGGAAGCGCCGGTGGTCGAGGCCAAGCGCCTGCACACTCCCCCGGGCGTGGACGCCCTCGCCGTGGAACCCACGCCGGGCACGGACATGGGCGAGCATTCCAAGGCCCTGCAGGGCCTGGACGAGGCGCTGGCCTCCCTCGCGGCTCGGGCCTCCGCGGATCCGCCCGAAGAGCAACCCGCGACGCTCCCACCCGACAACGTGGACGCCCAGCAGGCCCGGCTGGAGGCGATCAGCGCCTACGCCAGGGCCCGCGAGCTGCTCCTCGATGGCCAGGCCGCGGACGCCGCCGCGCTGCTCCAGCAAGCCGCCCGCCTCGACCCGGGCGCGGGGCCCGTGTGGCGCGAATTGGGCGAGGCCCAGCTGGCGCTGAATCGACGCGGACCGGCAACGGCGGCCTTCAAGCAGGCCGTGCGCCTGGGCGCGGGGGGTGCGGGCGTCTTTGCTCGCCTGGCGCAGGAGGCTCGACGCGCCGGGCAGGCCGAGGAATCGGCGGCGTACTTCGCCCGTGCCCGCCAGGCCAATCCCGACGACGAGGACCCGGCCCTGGGCTGCGTGGTGGACGCCGCCCTCGGAGAGCAGCTCGCGGCGTTGGGGTACTGGCGTGCCGCGCGGGACTGCCTGGGCGCCGCGCTGGACTTCGGGGGCGCGTTCGGTGACTCGATGCGCTGGCGCCAGGAGTTCTCCGAGGTCTATCGACGGCGCGGCGAGCTCTGGATGGACGTGGGCGATCTCTCCTGCCGCATCGGCGACTACCCGACGGCGGCGGAGGCCTACGAGCGCGCCGGCGAGGTGCCCCTGGGCGATCCCGGCGCGCCCCTCCCGCGCCGGATGCACGCGCTGCTGCGCTGCGGGCATCCCGCCGAGGCCGCCCTGCTCGTCCTCGACTCCATCGCTCAGTCGCAAGGGCTGCTGGACGATCGCCACGCGGCCTTGGTCCGGTTCCTGAGCAAGCACGCGTCGCTGGGCGCCACCCTGGGCGCCGCCCTGCGCGAAGTCGGTGAGCAAGTGCAATCGGTCGCCACGCCCAGCGTGCTCTCGCGCCTCGCCCTGGTGGAGGCCGCCGCCCTCGAGCCCAGCCAGGCCCGGGCGTCCCTGCGCAGGTCCCTCCTGGCCCGCCCGGCGGACACGCAGACGGCCGCCACGTTCCTGGACTCCTTCGGGCCCGGCGAGGTGAAGGACCGCGCCGACGAGATCGAGGGCCTCGTCAAGGCCCGGCCCGCCATGGCGCTCCAGGTGGGCGAGGTCCTGGTCGCCCTGGGGCGCGATGTTCGAGCGACGCTCGATGCCCTTGCGCCGAGCCCGGGCGCGCCGGCCCAGCTGGCCAGGGGTGCGATTCTCGTTCAAATGGCGAGATTCGAGGACGCGGCCCAGGTGCTGGACCAACCGCCCGAGCCGGCCCGCGCTGATGACACGCTGCGGGCCCAGTGGTTCGCACTGCGCGTCGCCACCGCCATGGCCCTGGCACGCGAGGCGCCCGCGAATGAGTCCATGAAGGCGCTGGAATCTCTCGACCACGCCTCCAGCCCGGCCATCTCCCTGGCGCACGCCCACGCCCTGCTGGCCGCCGGCCTGGTGGACGAGGCTGCGGACCGCGCGCGGGCCGCGTGCGCCGAGTCTCGCGACGCCCACGACCTGCTCGACGCTGCCCGCCTGGAACTTGGCGCGGGGCGGGCCCAGGCCGGCGAACAACTCGCGCAGCGTGCCCGGACCCACGATCCCTTCGAGGAAGGCGTCTACGCCACGCTTCTCTCCCTGTACGCTCCCTCCGGCCCGAGCGCCGACGCGGGCAAGTTCGCGGAGGCGGCCCGCCAGCTCCGGCACGCGACCGCCTCGGGACGCTGGGTGCGCGTCCTCACAGCCCGTGAGATGATCGAGCGCTCGCTGATCTCGGGCGCCGAGCCGCTGCTGATGGACCTGACGGTCCAGTCCCCGCCGGACTTGCGCGCCGTCGAACTGCTCGGCACCCTGGCCCAGCACGCCGCCGCCGCCGGGGCGGCTCGCGATCGGGCCCTGGCCCGCCTGCACGAGCTCCACGCGGAGCGGCCCGAGTCTCCGCACGTCGTCGCCGCACTGGCTCGGGCCCTGGCCGCCAGCGGGCGAGCCCAGGATGGGGTCGAGGCCCTCGCGCGGGCGTACGAGGGCACGCCCCTGGACGACCTGGCCCGCCTTCGCGAGTCCCTGGTGCGCGACGCGCTCCATCAGCCCCAGGAGGCCGAGGCGATGGCCGTGGCCCGCCTGCGGGCGGCGCCGCCCACGCTCGCCCATGCGTTGGAGCTGGCGGAGTTGTACGTGCGCCGGGGCGACATCGACCAGGGCACGCGTCTGCTGGCCGAGCGCCTGCCGATGGGCGCGGCACCGACGCGCGAGCAGTCGCAGGCGATGCTCTCCCTTCTGGGCAGGCTCCCCAGCGATCCGACCAGCCCCGAGGCTGCTCGCGCGGCCTGCGATCTCATGGACGCGGTGGAGAAGCGCGGAGTGGAGACCACGGCGCCGCTGGCCGTCAAGCGCTTGCGGTATGCGTGCGTCGGTCGTGCGGGCGATCCCGCGCGCCTCTACGAGATCGCGGTGGCGACGGGCCGCCAGGTCAAGGACCTGGGCGATGGGGCCTTCGACGTCGTGCTGGGAGCGCTCGCCAAGTCGGGCTCGCCCCGCGACGCCGTGGGTTTCGCGGGCGAGCTGGCGACGCGCGAACAGCCCTTCCGGCCCGTGTACGGGCGCGTGTGGCTCGCCCTGGCGGGGGAGTTCGGGACGCTCGACGACGTCAAACGCGTCGTCACCACCCTCGACACCGATGATCGAATCAGCGCCAGCCTCGAAGGCCTCGAGCGCGCCCCGGGCGAAGCCAGGCCACGATCCCGTGCGGCCTACGTGGCCTCCAACTTCATGATCGCGCGGGGGCGCGAGGAGGAGGGCCTGGCGACGCTGCGTTACGCCGTCGAGTTGGACGGATCGAACCACATCGCCTGCAACGACCTGGGCTATCTGCTCCTCGAGCAGGACCGTTCGCGCGAGGAAGTGGCCCGGCTGATCGAGAGCGCCTACTCGGGCCTGAACGACGACGCCAACGTGATCGACTCCCTGGGCTGGCTGCGCTACAAGCAGGGCGTGCTCGAGGACGCGGTGCCGGGAGAGCCTGAGCGCCGCGGCGCCGTCACGCTGCTGCGCCAGGCCGTCGATCTGGCCGAGGACGGGCCCAACGAAACCTCGCTGGACCACCTGGGCGACGCCTTGTGGCGCACCGGCAGGCACGAGGAGGCCCTGAAGTTCTGGCGCCTGGCCCAGAACCAGGCGTCGATCAGCCTCGACCAGCGCCGGCGGGACACGCCCGACGCGCCCCAGACCAAGCGTCTTGAACAGCACCAGGCGGCGATCAAGGGCAAGCTGGACGCCGTGGCGGCCGGCGGCAAGCCGCTGATCGCCGCGACCTGGGCCGAGCACTGACCGACCCGGAGCGGCGTCCGCGCCGCCGCGAATCGAGCGCGTTAGGCTCATGGTTGGGTGATCGAACCGCTATTGTTTCCGCGTCTTTCCAGGGGCCGGTTCGAACGGTGTTTGGGCCCGGGTTGGCCCCAGGCCGGCAGCGTGGCAACAGGCCTCGCAGGAGCACTTCATGCTGGGACGGATCTTCAAGGCATACGACATCCGCGGGACCTACGGCGACATGTTGACGGACAACATGGCCTGGCAGATCGGCTACGGGGTGTCGAAGTTCCTGATCGCCGATGCCGAGGCGGCAGGCGAGTCCAGCCCGATGATGAAGAACATCGTGGTGGGTCGGGACATGCGGGCGAGCAGCCCGGCCCTGGCCAAGAACCTGATCCAGGGCATCAACGATCAGGGCGGGAACGTGATCGACCTGGGGTTGGTGGACACGAGCATGATCTACTTCGCGATCAACCACCTCGACTGCGCTGGGGGTGTGATGGTCACGGCCAGCCACAATCCGCCCCAGTACAACGGGTTCAAGGTGAGCAAGCGTCGGGCCAAGCCGGTGGGCGAGCCCACGGGCCTGGCCGAGGTTCGCAAGCACGCCGCCATGGTGGACAAGGCCACGCTGGTCAAGTCCCACGGCCGCTGCGAGCAGCGTGACCTCTGGCCGGCGTACGCCAAGCACGTCCGCTCGTTCCTCGACGTGCCCGCCAGCGCCAAGCTCAAGGTCGTGATCGACGCGAGCAACGGGATGGCCGGCACGATGATCCCGCGCGTGTTCGGCAAGACGAGCCCGGTGGGACCCGCCGGGGGGATCACCATCGTCGAGCTCAACTTCGACAATACCAAGAACGTCTTTGCGCACGAGCCCAATCCTCTGGTGCCGGCCAACCTGCGCCAGGTGCAGGAGGCCGTCGTGCGTGAGAAGGCCGACGTGGGTTTCTGCTACGACGGGGATGCCGACCGCTGCATGGTGATCGACGAGAAGGGTCACGCGGTGGGGTGCGACCACCTGACGGCGCTGCTGGCCCGGCACTTCCTCCAGAAATCGCCCGGAGCGGCGGTGGTGTACGACCTGCGGTCCACCAAGGCGGTGGCGGAGGACGTGCTCAAGGCCGGGGGCCGCCCGGTGCGCTCGCGCGTGGGGCACGTGTTCCTCAAGGCCGCCATGGCCCAGGAGCAGGCGGTGTTCGGGGGGGAGCTGTCGGGGCACTTCTATTTCCAGGGCAACTTCAACGCGGACAGCGGGGCGATCGCGATGAGCGTGGTGCTGACGATGCTGGCCCGGGGCAGCAAGACCATGAGCGAGCTGGTCAAGCCCGTGGCCCGCTACGCCCAGTCCGGGGAGATCAACTTCCAGATCGAGGACAAGGACGCCGCCATCGCCGGGCTCCGCAAGAAGTTCGGGCCCGACAGCGACTTCCGCGGCGCGATGGACGAGATGGATGGGGTGACGATCGACTGCTTCGCCCACGCCGGCGAGCGCGGCGGGTGGTGGTGCAACGTGCGCAAGAGCAACACCGAGCCGCTCCTGCGCCTCAACCTCGAGGCTCGTGACAAGAAGACCCTCGACCGGGCCCTGGCGTGGATCACGCCCGGGCTGGGCAAGCGCGTGGACCACTAGCGGGGCCGCCGCACGCGGCCATCGCGGGGCACATCGGCAGGACGCCACTCGTGACTCTCAGCGACTTCCTGGAACATTTCCGGCTCATGGACAACCCGTTCCGGGGCGAGGAAGCCCGAACCGACGCCGTCTTTGCGCGCATGCGCCTGGCGCCCGAACCGGCCCCTGAGGGCGTCTTCGTGCCCCCGCCCGCCTCGCAGCAGGGCCCGGCCCAGGTTGCCATGGTGCGGCATGCCGAGTTCGACAAGATCCTGGGCGAGCCCGGACGCCCCGCCGCCTCGGTCGTGTTTGGCGAGAAGGGCAGCGGCAAGACCGCGATCCGCCTGCAGATCGCCCAGCGGCTGGCCGCCCACAATGCAAGCCATCCCGCCGAGCGCTTGTTGCTCGTCCCGTACGACGACATCAACGGGGTGCTGGCGCGTTTGCACGAGCGGCTCAGCTCCAAGACGGCCCTCGAGTCGTTCCAGAAGCTGCGCCTGGTGGACCACCTCGACGCGCTCCTCGGACAGGTGGTTCCCCCGCTCGTGGACGCCGCCCTGGGCAGCGTGGGCGACAGCCCGCTGTTCGACTTCGGGCCCGAGCCGCGCCGGGCCCTGCGCCGGCTCGAGGCGCCCGCGCGCCGCGACCTGCTGCTTCTCCAGGGCGTCTACGACCGGGCCGAGCAGGCGCCGGCACGCACGCGGCACCTGCGCCGGGCGTTGGGTCTGCGTCGCTCATGGCTCGCGGGCATCGGCGAGGCGCTGGTCGTCGTGCTGCCGGTGCTGGTCGCCGCCGGCATCCTGTACGAGCGGTTCTTCGCGGCGGGGGCCTGGAAGGGGGACTGGGCCTGGTGGACGCTGGCGGTGCTGGCTGGAATCTGGACGCTCCTCCTGCTGAAGAAGTACGCCTGGGACCGCCTGGCCAGCCTGCGCCTGGGTCGGAAGCTGCGCCGCCAGATCCGCGTCTCCCCCCGGGGTGATGTTTCCTATTCTCGCTCGCTCAGAGCGATGGACGAGCTGCCCCGGGCCCTGGGAGCCCTGCCCGTCAGCGACAGCGACGACACCCGGTACGCCATGCTGGAACGCCTGCTGCGAGTGCTGCGCCCCCTGGGCTTCGCGGGCCTGGTCATCGTGGTCGACCGCGTGGACGAGCCCAGCCTTGTGAGCGGCGACCCGGAGCGGATGAGGGCCATCGTCTGGCCCATGCTCAACAACAAGTTCCTCCAGCACCCCGGGCTGGGAATCAAGCTCCTTCTGCCCCTGGAGCTGCGCCACTTGCTGTACAAGGAGTCCAGCGCGTTCTTCCAGGAAGCCCGGCTCGACAAGCAGAACCTGATCGAGCGACTGAGCTGGACCGGTGCGATGCTCTACGACATCTGCGATGCACGCCTCAAGGCCTGCCGTGCCACAGGGGCCAGCCCCATCTCACTCCTTGATCTCTTC
>JBGAOG010000023.1:0-9512 GCA_044221985.1 Phycisphaerales bacterium | reverse complement strand
AGCATGCGCTCATGCGCGAGAGCAACGCGTTCTTCCAGGAAGCTCGCCTGGACAAGCAGCACATGGTGGAGAACCTCGCGTGGACGGGGTCGATGCTGTACGACCTGTGCGACGCGCGGCTGGCCGCGTGCCGCCCCGCCGCCGCCGACCCCATCACGTTGCGCGATCTGTTCGCCCCGGACGTGACGCGCGAGGACCTGGTCGAGGCCCTCGCCGCCGCCGCCCAGCCGCGCGACGCGTTCAAGCTCCTCTACCGCTGCATCACCGAGCACTGCAGCGCCGCGCCCGGCCCGGGCGGGGCCTGGCAGGTCCCACGGGCCACGCTGGAGCTGGTGCGTCGCCTCGAGGCCGAGCGCCTCGCGGGCCTCCAGCGGGGGATCAGACCGGGGTGAGCCGTCCCCGGATTCGCAAGCCCGCCGGCGCCGCGGGGCCCCCGGCCCGTTTCCCTGCCGCGTGCTCCCTCGTGGCCGCCTCGGTGAACCTGCTTCGGCGAGCGAATGATCCCCCATGCGATCTTCCGCCGCCCTGCTTCGCGTGGCGCTCCTGGGCGCCCTGACCGCACTGCCGAGCCTTGCCCTGCCCGCGCCGCCCCCGTCGCCCGAGGCGATGGCCGCCGCCCGCGTGCGTCACGATCCAGCCCAGGACTTCGTGCCCATCTCGCGCGGGCTGGGTCTGGCGGATATCGCCTGCGCGGCCCGGCCCGGACAGTTCGACTCCGTGCAGTGCATGGTGACGGTGAAGGACGAGACGACGGGCCGAGCCACGCCCCGACTCGTCTCGATGCGCCGGACGCCGGGCGAGCGGGAGGACCGGTATGAGTGCCGCGTCATGACGGGGCTGCCGGTGGCGACGTACACGTTCTGGGGCGACAAGAAGGTCGCGGGCACGAAGGAGGGCGTGGCCTCCACGCCCAGCGGGCAATTCGAGGTCCGCATCGAGCCCGCCCTGACCACGCCCGACTGGGCCAAGGGCGCGGTGTGGTACCAGATCTTCCCCGAGCGGTTCCGCAACGCCAACCCCCGCAATGACCCGAGCGGCAGCGGCGTCTTCCTCGCCAAGTGGACGAGCAACTGGTACGACGTGCAGCCGGGGGAGTTGGAGGCCCGGGCCGCGCGGATGGGGCGCGATCCCGACAAGCGGCAGCGCGGCGGAGGCGACCTCTACAAGGTGGTCTTCGACCGGCGCTACGGCGGAGACCTCCAGGGGGTGGTTGAGAAGCTCGACGACCTCAAGGACCTGGGCGTCACGGCGATCTACCTCAACCCGATCTTCCAGGCGCGGTCGATGCACAAGTACGACGCCAGCGATTATCGGCACATCGACGCGGCGCTGGGAAACCCACCCCAAGCCGGCGCATCCCCGCCCATCGACGAGAGCTACTACACGCCCCCGGCGGGCGAGACGGACGATCCCGGGACCTGGACCTGGACCCCCGCGGACCGGTACTTCGTGGACGTCTTCATTCCGGCGGTGCACCAGCGAGGGATGAGGGTAATCCTCGACGGCGTGTGGAACCACACGGGGCGCGAGTTCTGGGCGTTTGAGGACATCCGGAAGAACGGCAAGGCCTCGGCGTGCGCGGACTGGTACAAGGCGACGTTCGACGAGGCCGGCAGGCTCGCGGGCTGGTCGGGCTGGGACCACCAGAAGAACGGGTATCTGCCCGAGTTCAGGCAAGTGCGCGGCGCGAGCGCGGGGCGCGACTGGGACCAGAGCGTTGACAAGGGCGACCTGGCGCCGGGGCCCAAGGAGCACGTCTTCGCGATCACCAGGCGATGGATGGACCCCAACGCCGACGGCGACCCGTCGGACGGCGTGGATGGATGGCGGCTGGATGTCGTGCCCTGGGTGGGGATCGAGTTCTGGCGCTCGTGGCGGGCGCACGTGAAGGCGATCAACCCCGAGGCGATCCTGGTCTGCGAGGTGTGGGAGGATGCGGATCAGTACATGAAGGGTGATCAATTCGACACGCAGATGCACTACCCCTTCGCGTTCCCGACGCTGGACTGGCTGGGCGACAAGACGGGCAAGGGGGCGGCGTTCGGCGCGGCGCAGCTGGCCGAGGCCCTGGGCCCGGCCTTCGACAATTCGCCGCAGACCAACCTGATCCACCAGAACCTGTTCGCGAGCCACGACACGGACCGCTACGCGAGCATGCTCTTCAACCCCGGGCGCGGGTACGACCAGGGCAACAGCATCCAGAACGGCGACGACGTGAAGCGCGGTTACAGGCCCGGCAAGCCCGACGAGCAAGCGTTCAGGCTGAGCCTGGTGGGCGTGGCGATCCAGGCGACCTACCTGGGCGCGCCGATGGTGTACTACGGCGACGAGGTGGGCATGTGGGGCGCGGATGATCCCACCTGCCGCAAGCCCTACCCCTGGGCGGACGCGGGGCCGATGGAGCACAGCGACGACACCGCCAACCCGGCGATTCGGGCGGAGTACCGGCGCTGGTTGCGTCTGCGCCAGCACCCGGACGTCGGCGGCGTGCTGCGCTTCGGGAGCGCGCGCCACCTCGATGCCGGCTCGCCCGACCTGTTCGCCTTTGAGCGGGAGCTCAACGGCGTGCGCGTGGTGGTGGTCGCCAATCGAGCCGACGCCGCGCGATCTCCGGTGGGCCTTGGCCTGGGCGCGGACCCCGTGCCGGCCCGGTCCGCGCGGGCCTGGCTCATCGAGGGCGATGCACGCCCGGCCCCGATCGTTCCATGATGTGCCGCTTCTCGCGCACGACGCCCGCCCGGCGCTCGTACCATGGACGCCGCCGCACACACCATGGCCAAGAAGCACGACAAGCCCGGCACGAACGAACGCGTGATCGAGAACCGCAAGGCTCGTCACGACTACGCGATCCTCGACTCGATCGAGTGCGGGATCATCCTGCGCGGCAGCGAGGTCAAGAGCGTGCGCGCCGGGGCGGTGTCGTTGGGCGAAGGCTGGGTCAAGGCCGGGGCCAGCCCGCCCAGCCTGCTGCTCTACGGCGTGAACATCGCCGAGTATGGCCCTTCGGGGCCCGTCGGGGGCGCGGGGCAACACAAGCCCACGCGCGGGCGGGCGTTGCTGGCCCACAAGCGTGAGATCCTCAAGCTCGCCCGCCAGAGCGACGAGAAGGGCCTGACCATCGTGCCGCTCAAGATGTACTTCAAGAACGGCTACGCCAAGGTGCTGATCGGCGTGGCCCGTGGCAAGACCAGCCACGACAAGCGCGAGTCCATCAAGGAACGCGAGCACACGCGCGACATCCAGCGCGCCACGAGCCGCCGGGCCCGTTGATCGTTCATGGCCCGGGCGCGTTGCGCGAGCCGAGTCGCCGATTCCCCTCCATTCCCCGACGCCGGCGAATGCCGCATCGCGCCGCAACGCCCATTCTCGGACCCCGATTCCGGACCTGCCGATTCGGGGAGATGGGCGTAATCCACCATTCACTCCACGTCGATAACTGCCAACGTGGCCCGGCTCACGCGCGCCATCATCGCATGGAACCAGAGTCGCCCCAATCCGTCGCGCAGGCCCCGCCCCTCGACGCCGGCGCGAGCACGCCGGGCATCCTCGCCGCGCTCAATGCGCTCCTCGCGTCGCTGCGCCTGTACGGCCCGGGGCACCCGGTCACGACGGACGCGGCGGGGTCCTTGTCGGCCCTGGTCGAGCACGCGAGCACGGGTTGGGTGCGCGTCCTGGGAGACGGCTTCACCGATGGCGCGGGCGCGCGGGTGGCGGGCTCGGGCTTGGCGGACCTGGCCCGCGGGCTTTCGGCGGCCAACGTCGCGGCGATCGGCTTCTTCGGTCCCTGCCCGCCGGGCGCGCTGATCCAGGCCGGCGACGCGCTGGCCCGGTTGGCGTCCCGCGCCAGCACCATCCACGACGAGGTGGCCAGGCTGAGCGCGGCCGCGGGCGACGCGGTGCGGGTCATGCCTCTCTCGGCCGGACGCGTGGCCCTGGACTCCGCGCTCTGTGGCGGCGCCACGCCCGTGGACTGGGGGCGCCTGCTCGACCAGTTGTTCGACGACGCCGCCGCCAGCCTCCAGGCACTCTCCGACCAGGGCGAGCCGAACGGCCCGACGGCGCCGGACGCGCCGCCGGGCAACCCGCTGGTCTCCATCGGCGAGGTCCTCGCCCACACGCCACGGGACGAACGCTCGGGCGCCATGCGCCAGCTGCGCGACCGGTTGGCCGGGCTCTCGCCCGAGCAGCGCGGCAGGCTCCTGGACCTCGAGCCGGGCAAGCCCGACTCGCACTACGACGCCATCGCCGCCGTGGTGGAAGCGCTCCCGACTTCGGAGGTCGCCGCGGCCATCGACGGCGCCGTCACCCGCACCGGCGCGGTCTCCCCGCACACCATCCGCATCCTCTCCAAGCTCATCGCCGTCTCCCGCGATGATCCCCAGGGGCGCAGCGCCGTCCAGGACCTGCTGGATCGCACCCGTGATCGCGTGTCCAAGGGCTCGTCGCCCGACCCGGCCGTCCGCGCCGCGCTCGAGACCCTGCTCGCGGCGGCGGGCCAGGACGAGTACAACCCCGAGGCTTACGACCAGACCCTGCGAACCCTGGTCCGACCGGATGCGACGCCCCCGGATCGGCTCCCGCTCGAGTGGGACCTCCCGGCGGCCCAGGCCTGCCACGTGGCCCAGGCCATCGCCCTGGGCGAGGACGCCACGCCCCAGGATCGCATCGCCCACATCGAGATCGTCCGTCGGAAGCTCGCCGAGCTGCTGGATGGGCGGGCGCTCGATCCAATCGTGCGAGCCCTGTCCACCACGTACCCGGAAGCACCCGCCGGCGACCTGGGGCGAGATCTGGCCCAGCCGCCGGCGCTCCGGTCCCTGGCCCAGGCCGCGGGCGCCTCGCCGGACGCCGAACGCATCATGCGGGCGCTGGGCCCCGAGGCCGGCGCCCTCGCCCTCACCCTGGCCGCCCAGTCCACCGATGCCCGCCTGGCGGGCCTGGCCGCGCTGTCGGGCCCCTGGCCAACGGTGGTGGCGCGCGCGGCGGCCCTGGACCCGCTCGCGGCGGCCGACGCGCTCGCACCGGCCGTGGGCTTGAATCAACCCCAGCGCGACGCCCTGTCCGGCGCGCTCCTCGCCTTGGATCGCGAGGAGATCGCCGACAAAGTCATGGCGGTCTTCCTCGCCCATGGGCTGACCTGGAGCGCGGCGGCCATCAACCATGCGCTCGCGTCCCCCGACAATGCCACCGTTGCGTCGGCGCTCCCGCACCTGGTCGCAGGCAAGGACCCCGCGTGCCTCCCGCCCCTGGGTGATTACCTGTGCGGAAACACCCCCGCCCACTTCTCCCTGCGCACCTATCGGCGCGCGGCCCGGGCCATGGGCGCCTCGGGCGAGCTCGGACTCCAGGCCCTGGCGACCGTGACTCGGGCCCTGGCCCTGCGCCCCGGAGTCCGCGCCCTGGCTCGCCTCGCGCTCCTGGGCCAGACGCTGGAACGCTGCAGGAACAGCGAACCCATCCGCCTGCTCCGGCGCGATGCCTCGGTACCCCGCGTGCGTCCGATCCTGTTGACCTGGGCGTTTATCGCCTGGCTGCGGGAGGAGCGCTAGCCATGATCCACGCCGTCGAACACGCGCTGGGCCTGCTCCAGGCCGCCGCCGAGGCCCGACGCCTGTACGCCCAGGACCATCCCACCGCGCGCCAGCGCGCTGAAGCGGCCCGCGCCGCCCTGGGGCGGCTCGCCGCCGATCACCCCGACGCCATCGCCTTGCTCCTCGACGACCGCGTCGTCGTGGGCGATGAGTCCCTCGCGTCCGGGAAGGCCCTGGCGGTGGACGCCTTCGGATCGCTGCGCCGGCGCGGAGTGGCGGCCTTCCGCTTCCACGCCGCGCCCAGCGAGGCCGACCTCGACGCCATCATCCACTGCCTGCTGACGCCCGGAGATCCGCTGCCAGACTGCCAGAGCGTGCTCCTGTGCACGTCGGGGTCGTCCCCGGCGCCCGCGGGCACGAGGTCGCCCGCCGCCGCCATCCCCGAGCACGCGGCCCCCACCGTCAAGGGGGTCCTCGAATCCCTGGCCGGCGGCACGCCCCCCGACCTGGCTTCGCTCTCGGAGCTGGTGGCGGAATTGGTGGCCCTGATCGACGCCCAGGGCAGCGCGCTGGTGCCGCTGGCCCAGCTGCGCTCCCACGACGAGTACACCTACGTCCACACGCTCAATGTCGCCATGCTCAGCGGAGCGCTGGCGCAGGCCGCCGGGCTCCCCCCCGACCGCGTGCGCGACACGACGTGCGCCGCGATGCTCCACGACGTGGGCAAGATCCTCACTCCCCTGGAGCTGCTCAACAAGGGCGGGAAGCTCAGCGACGAAGAACTTCGCGTGATCCGGCGCCACCCCGTGGACGGCGCTCGCATCCTCCTGGTCGCCCGGGTGGAGCTCGACGTGGGCGTCGCGGTCGCCTACGAGCACCACATGCACCGCTCCGGCGGGGGCGGCTACCCCAAGTTCCCGCCCGGGTGGCGCATGCACGCGGCCAGCCAGATCGTGCAGGTGGCCGACATCTTCGACGCCCTGCGCACCAACCGCCCCTACCGCCCGGCGTTGTCGATCGAGAAGGCCCGCGAGATCATGTACAAGGACGTGGGCAAGATCTTCGAGCAGCCCCTGCTCGACCTCTTCTTCGCCCGCGTCGCCGGGCGCACGACGCGCGACGCGGCGTGAACCTCACCGCCGCCGCGGATGCCCGACCGATCACTCGAACAGCTTCACCTGCGCCTTGGCGTCCTTGATCCGCCCGTCGAGCAGCTCGAGCTGCTTGCGGAGCTCGTTGACGCTCTTGAACTGGTAGTACTCGCTGGCGAAGCGGATATACGCGACCTCGTCGATGTCGCGGAGCTTGCTCATCACGCGCTCGCCGATGGTCTGGCTGGGGACCTCGCGGTCGAACTCGCGATGGACTTCCTCGTCCACCTCGTCGACGAGGCGGAGCTTGACTTCCTCCCCGATGGGGCGCTTGCCGCAGGCCGACACGATCCCGCGCATGATCTTGTCGCGGTCGAAGGGCTGGCGCGAGCCGTCGCGTTTCACGACCATCACGCGGGCGGTCTGCTCGACGCGCTCGTACGTCGTGAAGCGGCGCCCGCACCCGACGCACTCGCGCCGGCGCCGGATCGACTTGCCCGCGTCGCTGGCGCGGCTGTCGATCACCTTGTCGTTGTCCGTGTTGCAGAAGGGGCACAGCACGCGGACATGGTATCGGATCGGGCTGCGACGCGGCTTCGCCCCTCGCGCGCCCGGTCGCACGGGCGGGCCCCCGCGCGCCCGCGGCCCCGAACTTTCCCCACGCCTCCCAGACGCCTAACCTCTTCCTCCATGACCCGAACCACCACGACGCCCGGAACCACGTTTACCTCCCGCCGCGGATGAGGCCGGATTCCGCGTGCGGTGACCAGTCGAACCCGGCCGCAAGCCGGGTTTTTGATTCCACCCCGATTTGGACCTCCCCATGCCCACCATCACACTCCCCAACGGCGACAAGAAGTCCTTCGACAAGCCCGTCAGCGCCCGCGACGTGGCCGCCTCCATCGGCGCCGGACTCGCCAAGGCCGCCATCGGCTGCAGGATCAACCTCGGCGCCGGCGAGGAGTTACATGACGTGACCTTCGTCATCGACCGCGACTGTTCGCTGGCGATCGTCACCTTTCCCAGGCCGGGCCAGGCGGCCACCAGCGACGCGCTCTACCTGATGCGCCACTCCGCCGCGCACGTGATGGCCGAGGCCATCCAGGACGTCGTCGGCAAGGACGTGCTCCTCGCCTACGGCCCCCCCACCGACACCGGGTTCTTCTACGACATGTTCGTGCCCGAGGGGAAGAGGATCTCCAGCGACCAGTTCGAGGCCATCAACAAGCGCATGGCGGAGATCATCAAGGAGGACCGGGCGATCACGCGGTACGAGGTCGGTACGACCGAGGGCCTGCCCAAGCTCCGCGCCGAAGGCAACAAGTACAAGGTCGACAACGCCGAGCGTGCCCTGGGCATGCCCAGCAGCGTGTACAAGTCCAGCAAGCCGGTGGCCGCCGACACTTCGTCTCTTCGGAACTCCGGAACTCCGTCTCTCTCCTTCTATGCCACCGGCACGCCAGGCAAGAACTGGGAAGACCTCTGCCGCGGGCCGCACGTGCCTTCCACCGCGCGCATCGGCGCCGCGTGCGTCCTCTCCCTCGCGTCCTCATACTGGCACGGCGACGAGAACTCCGACCGGCTGATGCGCGTCTACGGCACCGCCTTCCCCACCCAGGGCGAGCTCGACGAGTTCCTTCGCCAGAAGGAGGAGGCCGCCAAGCGCGACCACCGCGTGATCGGGCGCAACCTCCGCCTGTTCCACATCGACGAGGACGTGGGCCAGGGGCTGATCCTCTGGACCCCCAAGGGCTCGATCGTCCGCAAGGAACTGCAGGCGTTCATCGCGGCCGAGCTCAAGAAGCAGGGGTACACCGAGGTCTTTACGCCGCACATCGGAAGGCTCGAGCTCTACAAGACCAGCGGGCACTTCCCGTACTACAAGGACTCGCAGTTCGCGCCCATCATCGAGCGCCAGGCCCTCGAGGAACTCTGCAAGCTCGGCTGCTCGTGCGCCGACATGATCCACCGAGTCGAGGGCGTCTCGGCGCGGCTCGCCGCGGGGATCAACGAGCGCACCCAGAAGTCGACCATCACCGCCGATCGCGTGCTGCCCGACGACAGGCTCGTCGAGGGGTTCATGCTCAAGCCGATGAACTGCCCGCACCACGCCAAGATCTTCGCCAGCAGCCCCCATTCCTACCGCGACATGCCCGTGCGCCTGGCCGAGTTCGGCACCGTCTACCGCTGGGAGCAATCCGGCGAGCTCAACGGCATGACCCGCGTGCGCGGCTTCACCCAGGACGACGCCCACCTCTTCTGCACCGAGGACCAGATCCCGGCAGAGATTCAGGGCTGCCTCTCCCTCGTCAAGATCATCTTCAACGTGCTGGGCATGAAGGACTACCGCGTCCGCGTGGGCCTGCGCGACCCCAACGCCGACAAGTACACCGGGGCCAAGGAGAACTGGGACAAGGCCGAGGCCGCGTGCCTCGCCGCCGCCCAGTCCCTGGGCGTCGCCTTCAGCAAGGAGCCGGGCGAGGCCGCGTTCTACGGGCCCAAGATCGACTTCGTAGTTCGGGACGTGATCGGGCGCGAGTGGCAGCTCGGCACCGTCCAGGTCGACTACAACATGGCCATCCGCTTCGACCTCTCCTACATCGGCCCCGACAACAAGCCCCACCGCCCCGTCGTCATCCACCGCGCGCCCTTCGGCAGCATGGAGCGCTTCTGCGGCGTCCTCATCGAGCACTTCGCCGGCGCGTTCCCCACCTGGCTCAGCCCCGAGCAGGTCCGCGTGCTGCCCATCAGCGACAAGAGCCTCGACTACGCGAACAAGGTGGCCGCCGCCCTCCGCGCCCGCGATGTCCGCGTCAGCGTCGATGACAGCAACGACCGCATCCAGGCGAAGGTCAAGGTCACCGCCGACGAGAAGGTGCCCTACATGCTC
>JBGAOG010000022.1:0-34427 GCA_044221985.1 Phycisphaerales bacterium | reverse complement strand
TCCACGCGCAAGACGACGAAGGTGTGGAGGACCGGGTACCGCACGCGGCAGCGGTAGATGTCGAACTCCCGGCCAAGGAGCCGGTCGCGTTCGAGGACGTGCTGCACGACCTCGGCGTGGCGTGGCACGCCGTCGATCGGGGCGGCCCGTGTGGATCGGCCGAGGTAGGTGACGGGCACGCTCTGCGGGAGGAGGTCGTAGGTTCGCTCCTCGCCGGCACGTTCGG
The DNA here is from genome assembly GCA_044221985.1 of Phycisphaerales bacterium. Classification (GTDB taxonomy): domain Bacteria; phylum Planctomycetota; class Phycisphaerae; order Phycisphaerales; family UBA1924. The sequence continues at coordinate 34,201 of JBGAOG010000022.1, read as the reverse complement.
GGTGGTGGCGGCGGCCAAAGAGGGCGACGCGAGCCGTCGCGGGCGACGTGTACCCGGCGGGAACCAGCAGCTCGTTGACCACCTCGGCGGCGGGCACGCTGATGAACATGCCCGCCCCGGCGCCCGCCGTTCGGGCATCGCCGGCGGTGGGGGAGGACTGCGTGAGGTAGAGGGAGAGGGCCCCGGTGCGGCCGGTGACGGGGATGAGCATCTCGGCCTCGACCATGCCCAGCTTGTTGGGGACGTGGGAGACCTCGGGGAGGTTCGGGCTGCAGAATTGCGGGAGCAGCTCGAACTTCGGCGTGGATGCCGGCGCCGCGTGCGCGAGATTCCCCGATTGGACCGGCGAGACGGACAACCAGGACGAGATGACGAGCGGCTCGCTCCGCCTCAGGCCCTGCAGGCCCAGGTTCCCCGAGATCAGGACCGCTCGCAGGGTCTCTTCCCCCGGACCCCCGGGCTCGTAGATCAGCGTGCGCACCTGGCGATCGGCGCGAATGCCCCAGACGTGCGCGTTGCCTCGGAACAGCCCCTTGCGCACACGCAGCTCCACGCCCTCGCTCCGCCCGTGGGTCAGCCCGGTGACCATGGACAGCATGCCCGCGCGGTCGCCGCAATGATCGACGGCCAGATTCTCGAATCGTTCGAACGCGGCCCGCACCCGCTGCACGATCGGCTCGGGAACGCCCTGCGCGCGCCCCGCATCGATCACCCGCAGCGCCGAAGGCAACGAGGGAACATTGGCCAGCTCGCTCAGGCTGCTCGAGCGGCTCAGCCGGAAGACCTGCCACGCGAGCTTGCGTTCAAGGTGGAGCGTTCGCTCGAGGTCCACGGCCCGACGAACCGGCCCGGGGAGCGAGGCGACCAGATCTCCCGTGGCGGACTGCAACTCAAACGCGACCCGCGTCACCAGATCCTCGAACGTCATGCTGGGGACGTGTACGGGACGGGTTTGGGTCATCAGGTCCATTGTAGCGAAGCGCAACTCCAATTGGCAGCGCCGGACGCTCGCGACCACGGGATCGGAGCGAGTGGCGATTCACAGGGTTCGGCCATCATACCAGATGGGCAGAACATTTCCAGAAATTTCGCCACATCTCATTGACGGCGCCTCCATCGCGCGGTATTTTGCGGTTGGCGTGGTTCCGCCGCGCCGTTTCCGATCCCTTGAGAGCTTGGCCGATTGCCCGAAGCATCGGCCGGAGGAGAGAACAGATGAGGCAGTCCAGCACGCTGGTGGCGGTACGCTTGGCATCGTCGTCGAGGGGCTCCCTGGCGGTGGCCATGGGCTTGGCCGCGGGCGCCGCGTTCTCACTCACCGGCGCGGCTCAGGCCCAGTACGTCTGGGTCGGGCCCGTGAGCGGGAACTTCAGCGTCGGGACGAACTGGCAGGGCGGCATCGCCCCGCCGAACGCCTCACCATCCACCACGCTCAGGTTCGACGCCGGCAACGTCGCCGCGATCACGGCGACGCAGAACATCGGGACGCCGTTCCAGGTCAACGCGATGACGTTCGCCAACGCGAGCCCGTTCACGGTCGCGGGCACGGCGGGCAACGTCTTCCAGATGACCGGCCCGTCGCCGGCGATCAATCTCTCGGGGCTGGGCGACTCGACCCTGTCGGGAACGGGTGCGGCGCTGCAACTGGCCGACGACCTCACGTTCGGAGGGAGCGGCATCGGCAACCTGACGATCGCGGGCGCCATCGGCGAAACCGGCGGCGCTCGCAGGGTGACCATCCCGGCGCTCCCGGCTTCGATGCAGGGCACGCCCATGTCCCAGACGCTCCACACCGTGATCCTCGGCAGCGGCACGTCGAGCTACACGGGCGGCCTCACGCTCGACGGCGGGAACATGCGGACCGCCGGCTTCGGCGGCGCCGCGAACATCTTCGGTCCCGCCGGCAGCACCTTCACGGTCACGGGCAACGGGGGCGTGATCCAGAACGTCGCCAGCCTCAGCAGCGGCATCACCGCGAGCACCTTCCAGCTCAACGGCACGCTCCGGGTCGTCGGCGCCGGGTCGAACTTCCCGCTCACCACGACCCTGCTCAACGGCAATGGCACGCTGGCCGTCAATGGCACGAGCAGCACCGCGATGAGCATCCAGAGCAACTCCACGGGGTACACCGGCGCCGTCGTCATCGACCGATCCAGCCTGCCGCAGTTCAACGCTCCCGCGGGCGGCATCGGGATCTCGGGAAGCAACGGCGCGATCATCAACGTCCCGTCGATCGACATCCGCGCGGGCGGCAGCATCAATCTCACGAGCACCGCTGCCGCGTTCAACAACAACCGCCTCGGCGACACGACGCCCCTGAACTTCCGCAGCGGCAACCTCACGATGGCGGGTGCGACCGGCGCCGCGTTCACCGAGACGGTCGGCGCGATCACCGGCGGCGGGTACTCGACCATTACCGCCAGCCCCGGCGCCAGCGGCGTGACCACGCTCGCCGGCGCCTCGCTGGCGCGAGAGGACCGGGGCACGTTCCTCTTCCGCGGCACGGCCCTGGGCGGCAGCGCCGCGGTGCGCGGGCATGTCACCTTCGCGAGCGCACCGGCGGGCCTCTCGGGCGGCGGCGGTGCGGCGGGGACGACCGGCATCAGCATCCTTCCCTACGCCATCGGTGACATCACCGGCTCGGGCACGGGCACCTCGTTCGTCACCTACGACGCGGCGGGCATCCGTCCCCTGAACACCGCGACCGAGTACGCGATCGACCTGGTCAGCGGGGCGACGACCAACGCGAGGCTGGCGGCGGCGGCGGCCAACGCGGGGAGCACCGTCAACGCCCTGGCGATCGCCACCGGCGGCTCGGTGACGGGGGCGGGCACGCTCAACGTCACCAGCGGCGCGATCCTGAACACGAGCACGACGGGCAACATCGGCCTGGGCAATACCGTGGCCTTCGGCGCCGCCGAGGGGCACATCTACTCGGCCGGCTCGACCGCCGTGCTCACGGTGGACGGGCAGCTCACGGGCAGCAATGGCCTGACCAAGTCCGGGCCCGGGCAGTTGGTCCTCACCAACGACAACTCCGGGCTGACGGGCCAGCTCACGGTCAACGCGGGCTACATCAACTTCAACTCCGCCAACGCCCTGCCGGGCACCGGGCAGATCGTGGCCAACGGCACGGGCGGCGGCGCCTCCACGAATGCCGCGGGCCTGACCTACTCCGGCGCCGCGCCCCTGGACCTCACCCGGGACATCTTCGTGAACTCCGGGTTCCTGAACGCCAGGTGCGCCGCGGCCGGGCAGTCCCTGACGCTCTCGGGGCAGGTGACGGGCGCGGGCGGGCTGTTCATCGAGACGCCCGTCGGCAGCGACGTCTACCTGACGAACACCAGCAACTCCTACACGGGCGTCACGTTCATCAACGGCGGCAATGTGCACATCCCATCGGACGCGGTCTTCGGCAACGGGGGCGCGCTGGACATGACGGCCACGATGACGCTCGATGGGAACTGGACGACCAGCCGCATGGTCAACTTCAACTCGGGCACCGCCGCGGCGGTCCTGAACACCAACGGCTTCGACGCCACGCTCGACGGCCCCATCGGCTGCTACACCACGGCCCTGACCAACCAGACCGCCGGCGTTCTCAACAAGAACGGCGCGGGCACGCTCAACATCACCAGCAACATCAATACGTATGTCGGCGGACTCAACGTCAACGGCGGCACGGTGCTGGTCAACGGCACGCTTCCCGCCTCGCTCGTGGCCACCTCCGCCATCACGGTCAACACGGGCGCCGCCCTCGGCGGCTCGGGCTCGATCTATCGCAACGTCAACGTGGCCGCGGGCGGGACGCTCGCCCCGGGCAACAGCCCCGGCATCCTGTTCGTCGGCGGGAACGTCGCCCTGGCCGCGGGAGGCACCCTGGCCATGGAAATCGCCGGAGCGGCGGCGGGCAACGGGCCCAACAACCACGACCAGCTCCGGGTCGACGGCACGGTCAACGTCACCGGCGCCGCCCTCAACGCCGCCATGGGCTTCTGGTCCGCCACCGACGGCAGCGCCCTCTACTGGCTCGTCACCAACGACGGCATCGACGCGGTCACCGGGACCTTCGCCGGTCTGCCCGAGGGAGGTGCCGTCAGCCTCGGCACCTTCGGTGGGGTCCCGTTCTCCGCCCAGATCAGCTACACCGGAAACTCCGCGACCGGCATGGTGGACGGCACCGGCAACGACATCGTCCTGTACAACGTCGTGCCGGCGCCCGCGACCACCGGCTTGCTCGTGATGGGCGGACTCCTGGCGGCTCGCCGCCGGCGTTCTTCCATCTGACGACGGTCCTCCAATTCCAGGGCCGGCGGGCGTCAAAGTCCGCCGGCCCTTTTCGGAAGAACGGAGCGTCCGACCGAAGGCGACTCGCTCCGGTCGGGCCGCTCGCGGAACCCAGGGCCGCCTCCCCGGCGACGCCCGCGAGTTCGCCCGTCATTCGGGCGCGTCCAGCCGGCGGGAAGGTGATCCATGAACATGTCGCTGAAGAACCGTGGTGCGTCCCTCTTCGCGGCGATCGGCCTGTCGGGGCTCGCGGCCTTCGCGCAGGCGCAGCCGACCGTTGATGCCATCTCGCCTTCATGGGCACGGACCGCGTGTCTGTCGGAGTGAAAAGCATGCAGCAGAATTGCCACCGGTGTCGGATGGTGTCGTTGATCGCGGCGAGTGCCATGACCAGCGTGGTCCTGGCGCAGGGGGTGCCGCACCCCGGAGCGGCGGGAGCCCTGCCGGCGTCCAGCAGGGCCAGTCTCGCCGATCAGATGGCCCGCCCCTACGTCTTCGCCGATCCAGCTTGGTTTCACTGGGGTGGGACGCCCGTTCTGGGTGACGACGGGCAGTACCACCTTTACTACGATCGATGGGCGAGGAACAACGGGCGTCTGATGCGCGGATGGCTCTACGTGTCTCAGATCGCGCACGCCACCGCCTCGCAACCCGAAGGCCCCTATCAGTTTCGGGACATCGCTCTGCAGGGAGCCGGCGAGAAGCCCGCGGGGCGATGGGACGCCGTGAATGCCCACAACGCCTACTGCGTGCGTCTCCCTGATCCCGACACCGGGAAGCTGCGTTACTACCTCTACTTCATCGCCAACCGTGATACCAACAACATGACCGATGATTGGTTCGACCACATCGTGAATCAGCGGATCGGCGTGGCTGTCGCGGATTCTCCGAACGGTCCGTGGACGCGTTCTCCACAACCCGCGTGCGTTCCCCAGGCGCCTTTGCGAAGTTACGTGGTCAATCCCGGCGTGACTCGCCTGCCGGACGGGCGCTTCCTCATGCTGCTCAAAGGGCGCGAACTCGACACGGTCTTCAGCGGCAGCATGGGTGCCTATCTGCAGGGATGGGCGCTGGCGGACCGGCCCACGGGACCCTTCGTGATCCAATCGACTCTCCTGTTTCCGAGCACGATCGTCGCGGAGGACCCATGCGTCTTCGTCTGGGACGGCCGTGTCTATGCCGCCGTGAAGGACTGGAACGGTCAACTCTCGGGGAGTGTGGGCATTGGCTGGCTCTCCGGCACGATCAACCAGGACGGATCCATCTCCTGGACCGTTCCGACGCCGGCGTCGCAGGCCCTGATGAGCCCCCGTTCTCTGACGTGGAGCGACGCCACCACCACCACCCTCAACTCCCTGGAGCGTCCGTTCATCCTGCAGGATGCCACTGGGCGCCCCACCCACCTGTTCGCGGCCGCGTCGGTGCTGGATCCATTCCTCAAGGCCAGCGTCCCCCCACTGGAGCCGCCGCCGGCCATCCCGGGGGGCAACCTGCCCTTCAACGTCTGCATTCCGCTGGTGCCGCGGTAGGAGGCCCACTTGCCGCCCTCTCGCACCCAAGACAACCGGACGGCCATGGCCCCCGACGCTCCATTCTGTAATTGGTGTCAGACGCGGGCTGCGCCGTCCCTGACTGGCCCGCGGTGCGGGGCGCCGCATGTTCGTGACGCAGACAGCGAGGCATCATGACGAGCCTGTTCTCCCGAGCGGAATCCACCAACCCGGAATGCCCAACACGCGGGAGGGGAGTCTCGTGCCGCAACGGTCCCCGCAGACCGCGGCGAGTCGCCGATGCTCTGGTCTTCTGCCTGATCTGGTGGGCGTGGCTGGCATCCGCTCGCGTGCAGGCGCAGTGCACGCAGCAGTGGCTGGCGGGGGAAGGTCTGCCCGGAGTGAACGGGACGGTGTACGCGATGGTCACCTGGGATCCCGATGGGTCCGGTCCTGCGCCCGCACGGCTCGTCGCCGCCGGCGACTTTTCGATCGCGGGTGCGCAGGGGGCGAACAACATCGCCGCCTGGGACGGGAATCTGTGGACGCCTCTGGGCTCAGGCATGAACGCCTGGGTCTCGTCCCTGGCCATTCTGCCCGGGGGGGACCTTGTGGCCGCGGGAAACTTCACTTCCGCGGGCGGTGTTTCAGCCAACCGCATCGCGAGATGGAACGGGACCGCGTGGTCCGCCCTCGGGACGGGGATGGGCGGCGAGGTGTTCGCTCTGGCCGTCCTTCCTGGAGGCGACCTCGTGGCCGGTGGGGGCTTTGTCTCCGCGGGCGGAGTTTCCGCAAGTCGGATTGCCCGGTGGAACGGGTCCGCGTGGTCGGCCTTCGGCACGGGCATGAATGGTGACGTCCGGTCGCTCGCGGTGCAGTCCAACGGCCTGCTGGTCGCCGGGGGCAACTTCACCAACGCGGGCGGCGTCTCAGCGAATCGCATCGCTCGCTGGAGTGGATCCGCCTGGTCGTCGCTGGGGAGCGGGATGAACAATTGGGTGTACGCCCTGACGGTCCTGACCAATGGTGACCTCGTGGCGGCCGGATACTTCAGCACGGCGGGAGGCGTGGCCTCGAGTCGCATCGCACGATGGAATGGGACCGCCTGGTCGGCGCTGGGCACGGGCTTGGACAGCTGGGTCGGCGCCCTGGCGGTTCTGCCCAGCGGAGACCTCGTGGCGGCTGGCGACTTCGCCACGGCGGGCGGGGTGCCCGCTCGCCACATCGCCCGTTGGAACGGTGGCTCCTGGTCGGGTTTGAGTGTCGGCGTGGAGGACGTGGTCCACGCGCTCGCGGTGCATTCCAACGGTGATCTCGTCGCCGGTGGGAACAGTGCCGCCTACACCCGGGCTGGCACGTCCGTCGGTCGCATCGTCCGCTGGAATGGCCTGGATTGGTCGCCCCTCGGAGTTGGATTCGACAGGGACATCCGTGCCCTCGCACTCCTCCCCGGCGGAGAACTGGTGGCCGGGGGCGCGTTCACCGCTGCGGGCGGGGTGCTTGCCAACCATGTCGCCCGTTGGAACGGGGCCACTTGGTCGCCCCTGGGTACGGGCGTGGACGATGAGGTCCACGCCCTGGCCGTCCTGGGCGATGGAACGCTCATCGCCGGCGGCGCCTTCACCACGGCGGGAGCCACCCCAGCCAACCGCATCGCGAGCTGGAACGGAACCACTTGGACACCCCTCGGGGCCGGCGTGGACGGCGACGTACACGCGTTGCTCGTCCTTCCCAACGGCGAGCTCGTGGTGGGCGGGACGTTTTCCACCGCCGGCGGCGCGCCCGCCGACAACGTGGCACTCTGGGATGGAGGCCAATGGTCGGCCCTCGGATCGGGTGTCAATGGCGCGGTGTACGCGCTGGCGGTCTTGCCGAGCGGCGACCTGGTCGCGGCCGGGGCCTTCGCCGCTGCCGGCATTGTTCCGGCCAATGGAATCGCCCGCTGGAATGGGTCGGCGTGGGTACCGCTCGGCTCAGGGATGGGTACTCTCATCCGCGCCCTCGCCGTCCTGCCGAGCGGTGACCTGGTGGCGGCGGGCGACTTCTCCAGCATGGATGGCGTCGCCGCCAACCGTATCGCCCGCTGGAATGGAACCAGTTGGACACCCCTCGGGGCCGGCATGGACGGCTCCGTTGAAGCCCTCGAGATGGTGCCCGGGGGCGGGCTCGTCGCCGCGGGCAGGTTCAGCGTCGCCGGCATCGCTCCCGCCAACAACATGGCGGTCTGGAATGGAAGCGCATGGTCTCCCCTCGGAGCGGGCGTGAACAACGCGGTTCGCGCCCTGGCCATCCTCCCCAACGGCGAGGTCGTGCCCGGGGGCGACTTTACGGCCGCGGGTGGTCCCGTCGCGTGCTTCTGGGCTCGCTGGCAGGGCGCCGAGGCCTCGGTCCAGCTGAACCAGCAGCCGGTTTCGCAGGACGTGTGCCCGGGGCAGTCGGTTTCGTTTTCGGTGAGCGCCAGCGGCTGTCCGCCCCTCTCCTACCAGTGGCGGAGGGATGGCACGATCATCGCTGGAGCCGATCAGGATTCGTACACCATCTTCCCAGCGACGTACGCCAGCACGGGCACCTTCGATTGCGAGGTCTCCAACGCGCTGGGGTCTGTCAGCAGCGACTCCGTGGTGCTCGCGGTCCATTCCTGCTGCCCAGCCGACCTCGATGATGACTCGAACTCCGGCAACCCCGACGGGGGGGTTGATATCAACGACTTGCTCTTCTTTCTCATGCACTACGAGGCAGGCAACGTGCTCGCCGACCTCGATGACGGCAGCGACACCGGCACACCCGACGGCGGCGTCGATATCAACGACCTGCTCTTCTTCCTGGGCCACTACGAGGCGGGTTGCTGAGATTCACCGCGTTGGTCCTGCTCGCTTGGACGTGGGACTCGCGGCGTAGCTTGAGCCGCGGGAGCTTCCTCCACCGGCCGTCGGTATGAAGCTGAATGGGCCGGGTCCTCCGGCGAGACCCCGGGTGGGGCGCTTCCAGGTGGTCAGAGCCGGTGCGCCGTCGGCCGCTCCTGAAGTCGTTCCAACTCGCTGTGGGACGGGTCACATCCGCATCTTCGACCGCGACCTCGTCTTCGCCGGGCTGGCCCGCGTCGAGACTCGCGGCGGCAAGGAGGTCGTCTTCAAGACCGACGACCGCGGCCGCACCATCGACATCCACGCCTTGCGCCACACCTTCGGCACGCACCTGTCGAAGGCGGGCGTGCCGCTGCGGACCGCGCAGGCCGCGATGCGCCACAGCGACCCGAGCCTCACGGCCAACGTCTACACCGACCCAAAACTCCTCGACGTGGCCGGGGCGGTGGCGAGCCTGCCGGACCTGCCGCTGGGGGCGGTTGGCGGGCACTCAATCGGACAGGAACAGAGACTTGGCTGAAAAGAGTGCCTGCCGACATCGAGTGGGTCAAGCCAATCCCGCCCCCAGCATCGCGGCGACGATGAATAGCAGCACAGCGACACTGACCCGCACGCTGCGCATCGTCATTTTCTTGAGAAGCCGCGTGCCGAAGTACGACCCGAGGCAGCCCGCCAGTGCGGTGACGGCAACCAGCAGCAGCAGGCGCGGGGAGGAGATTGCGCGGTAGTCGTGCGTCTTGGCCAGGTACGTGAACCCGGCGAGATAGACCGCGAGGCGCGCGATGTCCACGGCCGTCGAAACGACGTTGGTCGTGCCGACGAACTGGTCCTTGTTCAGCCCCGCGCGGAGCAGGAACGGGGCGCGGAGCGCCCCCTGCATGCCGGTCAGCCCGCCGAAGAACCCCGAGAGCGCACCGCCGAGGGGGACATAGCGGGGAGAGATCGCCAGCGTCTGGAACCTGGGCAGCAGTTCCAGCACCGCGAAGATTGCAAGCACGGCGGCGATGACGAGTTTGGGCGGCGTGATGCTCGCCTCCCGGCCCGCGAGCGTGTAGGTGTGCAGCGGCGCGGCGGGCGCGAGCATCGCCAGCAGCGCCGCCCCGATGAAGGCCGTCAGCACGGCGGGCACGCCGAAGCGGATCACTGTTGCGCGGTCGGCCCAACGGCCAACCAGAACAAGCTTGAAGAGGTTGTTGGAGAGGTGGACCACACCCGTGGCTGCGATCGCCACTTCGATCGGGAAGAACAGGGCGAACACGGGCATGAGCACCGTCCCGAGCCCGAAGCCGCTCAGTAGCGTAACCGCGGCCACCGCAGCGGCGAGGATTGGCAGGACGATGAACTCCACATGTCAAGCGTATTGCGACCCGCGTGAAGCGCACGCCAAATCGAGCCGTGCCAGAATCGCCACACCTTGCACCTGCGCTTGCACACGCGCTTGCACAAGCGAGCGTCCACCCAGGCCATTCCCTGTCATCGTCGGGCTGTTGACCCCGGTCCCGCCGCCCTCGCCCGCCTCGCCCGAACTCGCGGATTCTGCGGAGTGTGTCAACGAAAAGCCGCCGGTGTCATCGTGTGACATCGGCGGCCCAGTATCCATCCAGAAAGCGGGCGAGGAGGATCGAACTCCCGACATTCAGCTTGGGAAGCTGACGTTCTACCGCTGAACTACGCCCGCGGTCAACGCGATTATACCCTCCTTCGCGGGTTGGCACAATTCTCCGGTGCGGCCCTGCCCGTTGGAGCGCGGGGGGTAGTCCGCACTCGGAAGCCCGAACCCGCGCGGGGCCGCCGGTGAGGAGGTTGGTTGGCGGGGCGAGCGGGAGGGGCGTCGGGGCGACCCTCGGGCCTACTGTTGGGCCCATGCCGCCGAGTCCGAACGCCTCCAAGCCCAAGGCCCCGACCAAGAAGCGAGCGCGTCGCGTCGCGCCGAGCGCGGGGAAGGCCAAGGCGGATGGTCTCGAGCAGGCCAGGATCGAGGCTCTTCGTGCCTTCGCGATCGACTCGGCGCGGCTGCTGCGTGACGACAAGTGCGAGGACGTGGTGCTGCTCGACGTGCGCGGGCACAGCCCGGTGACGGACTACGTGCTCGTAGGCTCTGGCACGAGCGAGCGTCAGATGCGTTCGGTGCTCCAGCACGTTGAGGAGCTGGGCGAGGGCCGGGGGATGCGCGCCTTTCGCGCGAGCACCGACGAGCGTGCGGCCTGGCTGCTGGCGGACTTCGTGGACATCGTCGTGCACCTGTTCGAGCCCAACACGCGAGCCCACTACGACCTCGAGTCGCTCTGGCCCGACGCCGCCAGGGTGGCCTGGGAGCGCCCCGACCAGCTCGACCGCGATCGCGCCGGGCTCAACGCCCGGGCTCCTCGGGAGGCCTGATGCTCCGCTCGGTCCTGCATTCCAAGGTCCATCGCGCCACGGTGACGGCGGCGCTGCCGGACTACATCGGGTCGATCACCATCGACGCGGACATCCTGGACGCGGTGGGGCTGCGTCCGAGCGACCAGGTGACGGTCGCCAACTGCCGCAACGGGAATCGATGCGAGACGTACGTGTTCTTCGGGGCGCGTGGGAGCCGCAAGATCGAGCTCAATGGGGCCGCGGCGCACTTGTTCGAGGTCGGCGACAAGGTGATCGTGATGCACTACGCGCTGATGACGGACGCCGAGTACGCCGTCCACCACCCCAAGGTCGCCATCATGGGCGAAGGCAACCGGGTCGAGCGCGTGATGCGTTACGACCACACGCGTCCGAACCAGTAGCCCATGGGCGCCCGCAAGGCCAGTTCCCCCGTTGGTCCACCGCGCCGGGTGACGGTGCGGACTCCCTCGCGCCTCTACGAAGTGCTCGTGGGGCCCGAGCTGCTGGATGCGTGCGGGGCGAGGGTGCGTGAGGCGGTGGGCCCCGCATCGCGCCGCGCGACGGTCGTCGCCGACGCCGCGCTCCCGAGGGAGCTGGTCCAGGGCGTGGAGCGGAGCCTCTCCCGCGCGGACTTCTTCGTGGCGCGCCTGGAAATGGAGGCGGGGGAGCCGACCAAGACCCTGGAGCGACTCGAGTCGATCCTCTCCTGCATGGCCGCTCACAAGCACGAGCGCGCCGACCCTGTGGTGGGCCTGGGCGGGGGCGTGGTGGGGGACATGGCCGGGTTCGCGGCGGGGGTGCACCGGCGCGGCGTGCCCCTGATCCAATGCCCCACGACGCTGCTGGCGATGGTGGACGCGTCGGTGGGCGGCAAGGCGGGCGCGAACCTGGTGGTCTCGCAGGGCGGCGTGCGCGGACTGCTCAAAAATGCCGTCGGGGTTTTCCACCAGCCGCACCTGGTGCTCATCGATCCCCAGACGCTGGGGAGCTTGCCCGAGCGGACGTTCCGCGCCGGGCTGGGCGAATGCGTCAAGCACGCGATGCTCGCCGGCGATTTCAAGGACCCGACGCTCTTCGAATGGATGGAGAGCAACACGTCGCGGCTGACCCGCAACGACCCGGCCGTCGTGGAGCTGATCGCGCGGAACGTGGCGATCAAAGCCCGCGTCGTGGAGAAGGACGAGCGCGAGGAGCACCCCTCCGCCGGGCGCGCCCTGCTCAACCTGGGGCACACCTTCGCGCACGCCATGGAAACGCTGGCGGGGGTCACGATTCCCGGCACCGGGGCCCCGCCACAGCACGGCGAGGCGGTGTCCCTGGGGCTCGTGGCCGCGAGCGTAACCGCGGAGAGCCTCGACCTGATCTCGACCGACCTGCGCTCCCGCGTCGAGCGACTGGTCGGGCGATTGGGGCTGCCCACGCGCGCCGCCGGGCTGCCCTCGTGCGAGGCACTCCTGGCCCGCATGGCCCACGACAAGAAGGTCCGGGGAGGCAAGCTGCGGGTCGTCCTTCCCTGCGGGCTCGGGCAGGCACGCATCGTCGAGGCGCCTGGCGCCGATGTCGTGCAAGCCGGGTGGGACGCGATCCGCGAGTAACGATGGGTCGCCCGTGGCCGGCGCGCCGGTGCTCGCGCCGGGCCCGTACCCTCCTCCATGCCTCGCGCCCACGCCCACGCCGCCATCCTGTCCGTCGGCGACGAGTTGATCCTGGGCCAGACCCTGGACACGAACAGCCCGTGGCTTTCCCAGCGCCTCGCCGCCCTGGGCATCATGCCCACGCGCCACGCCACGGCGCCCGATGATCTGGCGGCCCAGGTGCAGGCCTTCGGAGACCTGGCGCGGGCCGCGGACCTCCTGATCTGCACGGGCGGGCTGGGGCCCACGGCCGATGACCTGACCCGCCAGGCCTTAGCGCGCGCCGTGGGCGACTCCCTGGTCGAAGACCCGATCTCCCTCGAGCAGGTTCGGGCGTGCTTCGAGGCCCGCGGTCGTCCCATGCCCTCGATCAATGCGATCCAGGCCTTGCGCCCATCCGGGGCTCGGGCGCTGCCCAACCTGTTCGGGACGGCGCCTGGACTGCAGGCCGTCTGGCGCGAGGGCGAGCACGCCTGTGACGTGTTCTGCCTGCCCGGCCCGCCCAGGGAGATGGGTCCGATGTTCGATGCCCAGGTCGTCCCGCGCCTCCGCCCGCCCCCGGGGACGCTGCTCACGCGGAATCTGCACACCGTGGGCCTGGGCGAGAGCGACCTGGCCACACGCCTGGGCCCGTTGATGGCCCGCGATCGGATGCCGCTGGTGGGAACCACGGCCAGCGGGGGGATCGTCAGCGTGAGGGGCCGGGCCTCACGTGTTCGCAAACGGTGAGGCCACGCTCGGCGAGGCCGTGGTGGTCCAGATGCGCTCCGAACATCGCACGCTTGCCGTGGCCGAGTCGTGCACCGGGGGGAGAGTGGCGGGGCTGGTCACGGACGTTGCGGGAGCCTCGGCGGTCCTGCGCGCGGGGTGGGTGACCTATGCCAACGAGTCCAAGGTGCGCGATCTGGGCGTGCCGTTGGAATTGGTCTCGCCGGGCGGGCCCGGCGCCGTGAGTTTCGAGACGGCCTCAGCGATGGCCCGCTGCGCCCTGATTCGCGCCGGGGTCACGGATGCCCTGAGCGTCACGGGAGTCGCCGGGCCCACGGGTGGATCGCCCGAAAAGCCGGTGGGCACGGTGTTCGTGGCCCTCGCGTCGCGCCGGGACGCCTCCATCCTGACCGACACTCGACGCTTCCAGCTCCTTGGCGAACGGGCCTCGATACGCGCCTGGTCCGGCACGTGCGCCCTGGCCACGCTGTGGATGCACCTCGCCGGCGCGCCCGACACCCCGCTGCTCCGCCAGGTCGATCGCCGTTTGGAACGAACCTGACTCCGGGGCGTTGCCCGACCGGGACCCCCGCCCTATTCTTTCCCGACAGCTTGCGGCTGTGGCGGAATTGGCAGACGCGCCAGATTCAGGTTCTGGTGGGGTCACACCCGTGGAGGTTCAAGTCCTCTCAGCCGCACTTCACTAGCCCGGCGCGGATGCCGCGCCGAGCGATCCAAGGGGTGCGCACATGGCAGGTTCGGACAACAAGCAGAAGATCATGCTGACGGCGGCGGTGCTCCTCTTCCTGGTAGCCGGGTTCCTCATCTACTGGTTCAACTTCCGCAAGGAGTCGATCCCCACTTCCGAGACCCCCGCGCCACCGGCAGCCACCGGCACCGAGGGCGGAACCGAGCCGACCCCGCCACCCGCCCCTCCGCCCGGCGGCGGCAGGCGCACCGCCCCCGACGCCCCTCCCGGCGGTAACTAACCTCGCGACCTCGACCGCGCCCCTGCGCGCCGGGCTCGTTCCATGCCCCTGATCCTCGTCGGGATCGACGAAGCCGGCTACGGCCCGATCCTCGGGCCGCTGTGCGTTGCCTCGGTGGCGCTGCGACTCGAGCACTGGGACGCCAAGGAAGCCCCGGACCTGTGGCGTGTGCTCGCCTCGGGCGTATCACGCCAGGGCGGGCGCGGCGGCAGGCCCGATGCTCGCGGACGCGTCGCCATCGCCGATTCCAAGCGGCTCAAGCTCGCCAACTCCGTCAGCACGACCCATCCGCTCGTCCACCTCGAGCGAGGGGTTCTTGCGGCCGCGCGATGCCTGGCCGGCGTGCTCCCGGTCGACGACGCAGCGCTCCTTGGCGTGCTTGGCACGTCATTCCCGGCGCATCGCTGCTACGCCGGAGACGCCTTCGCCCTTCCCCTGGCCCATCGCCCCGACGCCATCGATATCGCCGCGAGCATGCTGGATCGCGCGCTGGGCGAGGCGGGCGCCACGTTCCTGGCCCTCCGCTGCCGCATGCTCGGGGAGGCCCAGTACAACGCCCTGATTCGCGCCTCGGGCAACAAGGCCGAGACGACCGGCGCGGCCCTGGTTGAGCACGTGCGCCATGCCTGGTCGCTGCTGGCGTCGGCGCCCTCGGGCACGCGCCTGGGCATCGCCTGTGATCGCCAGGGCGGGCGGATGTCCTACGCGCCCATCCTCGATCGGGCCCTCCCCGGCGCCACGATCACCGTCCTGGAACAAACCGAGGTCCGCTCCCGCTACGTCCTGGAGCGTGACGGGCTGCGTGCCGGGATCGCCTTCGTCGTCGAGGGCGAGCGCGACCACCTCCCCGTGGCCCTCGCCTCCATGATCGCCAAGTACACCCGTGAGCTGGCCATGCTCCGCTTCAATCGGCACTGGTCCGGCGTCAGCCGCGGCGCGATCGGGGAGGATGGAGTTCGTCCCACGGCGGGCTACGCCCAGGATGCGCGTCGCTGGCTGGACGAAATGCGCGGGTTCCTTGCGGGCGAGGATCGCGACGCCCTCGTGCGCATCGCGTAACGGACGAGCCCGCCCGCGGACCTACCGTTGCCCCGGATGTCCGACGATGCACGCTTCCTCTCGCTGGCCGGTCGTCTTGCCCTTCGCGGGCAGGGCGATGTCGAGCCCAATCCGCTCGTGGGCTGCGTGATCGTCCGGCGGGGGGTGATCCTGGGAATGGGGCACCACCGGCGCTTTGGGCAGGCCCACGCGGAGCAAGAAGCCCTCGACGACTGCGCCCGACGCGGGCACGACGCCGCGGGGGCCACCGTCTACTGCACGCTCGAGCCCTGCGCCTGCGCGGGGCGGCAGCCGGCGTGCGTTGACGCGCTGATCTCGGCCCGCGTCGCCCGCGTGGTCTACGCCCGTTCCGATCCAACCCCGGGCAAGGGCGGAGGCGCCGGACGCCTGCGCGGCGCCGGCATCACCGCGGAACTCTCCGACGCCAACCCGCTGGCCACGGGGGTCTCCGCGCCCTTCATCAGGCGTGCCACCACCGGCCTTCCCTGGGTCGTCGCCAAGTGGGCCCAGACCATCGACGGGCGGGTCGCCACGCGAAGCGGGGAGAGCCAGTGGATCAGCGGCGAGCGTGCCCGCGCCCGGGTTCATCGCCTGCGAGCGCGCGTGGATGCCATCCTCACCGGCATCGGCACCGTCCTGGGCGACGACCCGCTCCTCACCGCCCGCGGCGTCCACCGGCGCCGCCGCCACGCCGCCCGGGTTGTGGCCGACACCGACCTGGACATCCCGATCCAGTGCCAGCTGGTGCGCACGGCCCGCGATCACCCGACGATCGTGTCCTGCGCTCGCGAGCTGGCGTCCGCCGAGATCGCCCGACCAAAGCGCGAGTCCCTCCAGGCCTTGGGCGTGACGGTGCTGGGCGTGCGAGCTGCCGAGGGCGGGCGCGGGATCGACCTTCGCGAGCTCCTCATCGCCCTTCGAGCGCGCGGCTGCTCGAATGTCCTGGTCGAGGCTGGACCGGGGCTCGTTGGCTCACTCCTCGAAGCCGACCTCATCGACGAGGCCGTCGTTCACGTCGCTCCACTCCTGCTCGGGGACGAACTCGCCCGGTCGGCCGCAGCGGGACGGGTGGTCGAGAGCCTCACGGCCGGGCGGGCCCTGTCGCTGTGGCGTGTGAAGTCGCTCGGCGCCGACGTTGAACTGGTCTACCGGACGCGCCGGTAGAACCAGGGCCTCGGGCGGGGCGTTGCCCCGACGCCGGGGCAGGTCCCCGTGACGTAACCTCGCGGCGGGTTCACGTCCGATCCGCCGCCGCGGCGCGATCGCGAGGGGCCTGCCTTGCTCCCAGGTGCGACCCCTCCCGTATACTTCCCGGACGCACCATTTCCCTTCGGGAGCCCACGACTTCATGCATCCCTCGGCCGACCAGATCCGCTCGACCTTCCTCGACTTTTTCGTCAAGCGCCACGGGCACACGTTCGTGCCCTCGTCGCCGGCTGTCCCTCACGAGGATCCCACGCTCCTCTTCACCAACGCCGGGATGAACCAGTTCAAGCCGCTGTTCCTGGGCAACGTCGCCCCGGGGGGCCCGCTGCACGGGCTCAAGCGGGCGGCCAACAGCCAGAAGTGCATCCGCGCCGGCGGCAAGCACAACGACCTCGAGGACGTGGGCAAGGACACGTACCACCACACCTTCTTCGAGATGCTCGGAAACTGGTCCTTCGGGGACTATTTCAAGGAGGAGGCCATTGCCTGGGCGTGGGAGCTCCTCACCGAGGTGTACCGCATTCCCGGCGATCGCCTGTACGCCACGTACTTCCGCGGCGAGCCCGCGCAGGGCCTGGCCCCCGATGAGGAAGCCCGCGCCCTGTGGAGGCGATTCCTCCCCGATTCCCACGTCCTGCCCGGGAACATGAAGGACAACTTCTGGGAAATGGGCGACACGGGACCGTGCGGCCCGTGCAGCGAAATCCACTACGACCGCATCGGGGAGCGTGACGCCTCGGCCATCGTCAACGCCGGCGACCCCGACGTCATCGAGATCTGGAACAACGTCTTCATCCAGTTCAACCGCGAGGGCGGTGAGGGCGGCAAGCCCGGCGCCCTCAAGCCGCTTCCCGCCCGCCACGTGGACACGGGGATGGGGCTGGAACGCCTCGTCTCCGTCCTCCAGCACAAGCGGAGCAACTACGACACCGACATCTTCGCGCCCATCTTCGCCCGCATCGAGCACCTCACCGGCGCCCGCCCGTACACCGGCAAGCTCGGCGCGGCGGACAAGGACAACGTCGATACCGCCTACCGCGTCATCGCCGACCACATCCGCACGCTCACCTTCGCACTGACCGACGGCGCCGTGCCCGGCAACCTCGGACGCGGGTACGTCCTGCGCCGAATCCTGCGCCGGGCGGTGCGTTATGGCCGCCAGATGCTCGGCGCCCGACCGGGGTTCTTCAGCGAGCTGGTGCCGGTGGTGGTGGACCGCTTCGGGAAGGCCTTCCCGGAGCTCGCCAGGAACCCGCAGAAGGTGGCGGGCATCATCCGCGAGGAAGAGGAGAGCTTCGGCAGGACCCTCGACCGGGGGATCAAGCTCTTCGCCGAGGTCGCCGCGGGCGCGCCGACGGGCGTCATCAGCGGCGCCGACGCGTTCAAGCTGTACGACACCTACGGCTTTCCGCCGGACCTGACGGCGCTGATGGCCGAGGAGCGCGGGCTGAAGGTGGATATGGCCGGCTACGAGGTGGAGCGCAAGAAGGCCGAGGACCTCTCCCGCACCGGGGGCAAGGGCGACGCGGAGGAGTGCCGCGCCTGCGTGCTGACGGGCGAGGACATCGCCAAGCTCCGCGCGATGCACGTCCACACGACGGACGACTCGGGCAAGTACCAGCCCAAGGAAATCAGCGCCCACGTCGTGGCGATCTGGAACGGGCACTCGTTCGACCAGCGCTGCCACCCCAGTGTGACGCAGAAGAGCCGCCCCATCGGGGTGCTGGTGAACCGCACGAACTTCTACGCCGCCTCGGGCGGGCAGGAGGCCGACGCGGGCAAGATGCGCGTGATCGCGGAAGGGCGCGGGGCCGTCCGCACGCACCACGAGGGCAGCGAGTTCACGGTGGACCGGGTGGAGAGTTTCGGCGGGTACGTCCTCCACATCGGTCACGTCTCGCGCGGAGAGCTGTGCGTGGGCGACACGGTGCAACTGCACGTGGACGCCGCTCGCCGCGCCAAGGTCGCCGCCAACCACACCGGCACCCACCTCGCCAACTTCGCGCTGCGCGGCGTCCTGGGCGAGGACGTGCACCAGAAGGGCAGCCTCGTGGCCGCCGACCGCATGCGCTTCGACTTCTCCCACAACCAGCCGGTCTCACCCGCCGAGCTGGAGCGGGTGGAGGCCATCGTCCGCGACCAGATCCGCAGGAACCTGACGGTGTATGCCGAGGCGGCCCCGCTGCCCAAGGCGCGGGAGGTTTCCGGGCTCCGCGCCGTCTTCGGCGAGGCCTACCCCGACCCCGTCCGCGTGGTGTCCATCGGGCAGCCCGTCGCGGATCTGCTGGCCTCCGCCGCCAGCCCCGCCTGGCGGGAGATCTCCATCGAGTTCTGCGGCGGAACGCACGTCGAGAGCACCCAGGCCATCGGCGACTTCGCGGTGATCTCCGAAGAGGCCGTCGCCAAGGGCATCCGGCGCATCGTCGCGGTCACGGGCGAGGCCGCCGGGGATGCGGTCGTCGCCGCCGATGTCCTCCAGGCTCGGATCCGCGAGGGCGACGCCTTGAACCCCGCCGACCTGACCAAGGCGCTGCCCGCGCTCCTCACCGACCTGGACGCTGCCCAGATCTCCGCCACGCGTCGCGCCGCGCTGCGGACCCAGATCGTCCAGCTCCAGGAGAAGCTCAAGGCCGCCGGAAAGCAGCTCTCCGCCGCGATGCAGGACAAGGCGGTCGCGCAGGCCCGCGGGCTGGCAACGACCGCGCAGACGG
This sequence comes from Phycisphaerales bacterium, assembly GCA_044221985.1. Classification (GTDB taxonomy): domain Bacteria; phylum Planctomycetota; class Phycisphaerae; order Phycisphaerales; family UBA1924. The sequence goes on along the minus strand of JBGAOG010000022.1, from coordinate 14,892 downwards.
CCAACAGCCCGGTGGTGGTGGCCCGCATCGAGTGCGGGGACGATCGCGCCGCGCTCCAGGCCGCCGTGCGAACCATCCGCGACACGCTCCCTCGCAGCGCGGTCATGCTCTTCGCCGTTGACGAGTCGGGCAAGGCCATGATCCACGCGTCCGTGCCCGACGGGCTCGTGGCCAAGGGACTCAGGGCGGGCGACTGGCTGCGCGAGACGGCATCGGTCATGGGTGGCAAGGGCGGGGGCAAGGCCGACAACGCCCAGGGCGGCGGGCCGGATGCCACGAAGATCAAGGACGCGATGCGCCTGGCGGAACAGGTCGCCCATCGCCACGCGATGGGCTGATCGAAAGGCACCGCTATGGGTGAGCCCAAGGGCCCCGATCGCAATGCGGCTTCCGACGACGAAGTCCAGGCCCGCCTGCGCGAGTTGGAGTCGATCGGCATCGCGCCGACCGACGCCAGCGACCCGCGATTGGCCATCCCGGAGCTCCTCAAGCGCCCCGCGCGGGGGCATGGCCCCGCGACCAAGGTCCAGGGGGAGGGGCTGGCCGCCGGGCTCGCCGGCGCCGGAAAGGCCTGGGCCATCGCGTTCGAGTTCATTACCACCGTCATCGGAGCCGGGGTGCTGGGTTGGCTCGTGGATCGCTGGCGCGGATCGAGCCCGGTGGGAGCACTGGTGGGCCTCGCCCTGGGCTTCGGGGTCGCCTTCGTTCGAATCGTCCGCACGACCCAGGCCCAGGAGCGTGCCGAGAGAGCCCGGGCCAACCGGCCCAAAGGCGAACGTTGACCCCCGAACATCGCCCGTTCCGCCTCGACCCGTCGATGCCGCGCGGGTATCCTTTGGCCCTCTTTTTGGAGCCACGGTGCGCCCCCAGTTCGCCAATGCCATTCCCAGGACGACCTACGGGCTCGTGATGCTCATCGCCACGGCGGTGGCGTGCGGCGCCGCGTTCCTGGTGTGTTCGGCGCTGGGGGGGACCGGCGACACGCTGACCACCCTGGGCCTGGCCCTCGCCCTGGGCTCGTTCGCGACCTTCGCCCCCGCCGTGCTGAACATCGGCGCGGACCATTGGGGTGTCTCCGTGCTCGTCGCCGGGGTGGCCCGGGCGTTGATCATCCTCGGCTATTGCTACGCCGCGCGAGAGACCAACCCTGCCGTCGCCTCGCGTCCGCTCTTCCTCGGTGCGGCATCGGCGGCGATGCTGCTCCTGATCGTCGAAGCCGCCGCCTCGATCCGCATCCTGGCCGCCCTCGAGCGCCGCAAGGCCTCCGAGGCATCGCCCGCCACCAACGGGAACCCCGCATGACCAGCGTCTTTTCGTTCTTGCTCGCCAGCGCCGATCCCCTCGACCACGTGGTCAACGCGCCGGCGCACGGCCTGATCAACCACGACGGGTACTGGCTCTGGTCCGCCAACCAGGGCGTCCTCGTTCTCGCCGGCCTGATCTGCATCCTGGTCGGGCTGTGGGCGGCCTCCAAGATCAAGACCGGCCCGGCGTCCCAGGGCGCCGAGGCCTACGTCACGCGCAGCCGCTTCGCCCACATGATCGAGGTCATCGCGACCTACCTGCGAGAAGAGGTCGCTCGCCCGCTGCTGCACGACCGCACGCGGAAGCTCATGCCCTTCCTCTGGACCGTGTTCTTCTTCATCCTCGTCAACAACCTCCTCGGGCTCACGCCCATCCGCGACCTGCTCCATGTCCTGGGCGTCCATTCCGAGTTCATCGGGGGCACCGCCACGCAGAACATCTGGGTCACCGGCACCCTGGCGGTGGTGGCGGCCCTGGTCTTCAACATCGCCGCCCTGGTTCGGCTGGGACCGGTGGGGTTCGTCAAGCACATGATGGGCGGGTTGCCCATCTACATGCTCCCCATCGCCCTGCTCCTCCTCGTGATCGAGGCGGCCGGGCAGTTCCTCATCAAGCCCTTCGCGCTCGCCCTGCGTCTCTTCGCGAACATGACCGCCGGGCACGTGCTGCTCGCGACGCTCATGAGCTTCGCCGGCGGAGCCCTGGCCTCCGCCCTGCATGAGAATGGCGGGTGGGGCACCAACGCCACGATCACCGTGGTCAGCGTCCTGGCGGCGACCGCGGTCACCTTCCTCGAGCTCTTCGTCGCCTTCCTCCAGGCCTTCGTCTTCATGTTCCTCACCACGATCTTCATCTCCCTCATGGATCACCACGACGAGCATGGGCATGAGCACGGGCATGCCCACGCCCACGGCCACGAGCACGCCCACGCGTGAATGACGGGCCGAACCAACCGCCCGGGCCCGACGGCCCAACGGGCAAGCACCTCCCGTGCAAGCTTTGAAAGGGATCGAGCAATGACCAAGTTGATGACCAAGGCATTCCTCCTGGCCGCCGTCGCCGTGCCCTCCGTGGCCATGGCCGCCGACGAGCCCAGCAGCGTGGGCAAGGGCCTCGCCGTCGTCGGCGCCGGGCTGGCGTTGATCGGCGGCGGCCTGGGGATCGGCCTCGTCGGCAAGGGCGCCGTCGAGTCCATCGCCCGCCAGCCCGAGGCGGCCGGCAAGATCCAGATCAACATGATCCTGGCCGCGGCCCTCATCGAAGGCGCCACGCTCTTCGCCGTCTTCGCCGGCTTCGGAGCCAAGTAACCCGAGCGTCCGGCTCGCGACAGCGCGCCGGACGGTTTCATTCCCCCTGGAGATCCCGATGTTCCGTCGATCCGCCGCCTCCCTCGCCACGTTCGTCATGCTCGCCCTCCCAACCCTGGTCCAGGCCGCCGAGGAGCCCTCGGACAAGCAGGGCGCCATCGCCAGCGTCAAGCAGGGCGTGTACTCCGCCGCCACGGCGCTGGTGGTCTTCGCGCTCGTCTTCGCGGTTCTGGCCGTGAAGGTCTGGCCGACGATCACCAAGGCCCTCGACGAGCGTGCCGACAAGATCAAGTCGGAGATCGAGACCGCCGAGCAGGCCCGCAAGGACGCCAAGAGCGCCCTGGACCAGTACCAGCAGAGCCTCGCCCAGGCCCGGGCCGAGGCCCAGAAGGAAATCGACCGCGCCCGCGCCCAGGCCACCCAGATCGCCTCCGAACTCAAGGCCAAGGCGGATGTCGAGCTCGGGGCCATGCGGTCCAAGGCGATGCAGGACATCGAGACGGCCAAGAGGACCGCCGTGGCCGAGATCTATTCCGAAGCCGCCAACCTGGCCACGGCCGTCGCGGGCAAGATCCTGCGTCGGGAAGTCTCCGCCGGAGATCGCCAGAAGCTCGTGGACGAGTCCCTCGCCCAGCTCCAGGGCCTCAAGAGCTGACGCGGAGTTCCTCCTTCGAGGTCTACCCCTCCATTCCCCAATCCCCGGATCCGCCATGCCCCTCTCCCACGCCGTTCCCGACGCCCTCTGCCAGACCTACGCCAAGAGCCTCTTCGACCTGGTCGAGTCCAGGGACGGGGGCGCGGGCGTGGAGGCCACGCTGGCCGAGCTCGAGGACATCCTCGAATTGGCCAAGGGCGACCGCAAGTTCGATGAGTTCCTCGCCTCGCGCACCATCCCGCGCGCCCAGCGCGACGCGGCCCTGGTACGCATCTTCTCCGGGCGCTGCCGCCCGCTCACGCTCCAGTTCCTTCGCGTCCTCAACGACAAGGAGCGCCTGGCGTCCCTCCCGGGGATTTCCGCGGCCTTCGACGCGCTCGTGCAGCACAAGTTCGGTCGGGTGGAGGTCGATGCCTTCACCGCCGAGCCGCTGCCCCAGGATCAGGTCGCCGACCTTCGCGCCCGCCTCTCCAAGGTCCTTCAGAAAGAGGTCGTGCTGCACGGCTACGTGGACCCCCACATGATCGGCGGGATCAAGTTCCGCATCGGCGATCAGCTCGTGGACGCCTCGCTGGCCACTCGCCTGCGTTCGTTGCAGGACCAGCTCGCCTCGCAGGGGCTGGCCGCGCTGCGGTCACGCATCGGCGGTGTGCTGGGCTCGTGAAGGGTCCTAGGCTCTCCGGGTCGGGCGCCGTCGTTCGCTCCGCCCGCCCCCCAAGGAGAGCTCCATGCCCAAGAAGACCATCGCGAAGGTTGACGTCGCGGGCAAGCGCGTCTTTGTCCGCGTGGATTTCAACGTTCCCATCGAGGACGGCGTCATCACCGACGACCGGCGCATCGTGAGCGCCATCCCCACGATCAAGAGCGTCATCGACCGGGGCGGCAAGGCCATCCTCGCCAGCCACCTTGGGCGTCCCGAGGGCAAGGGGTACGAGCCCGAGTTCTCGCTCAAACCCGTTGCCGAGAGGCTCGGCAAGCTGCTCGGCAAGCCCGTGGCGTTCCCGTCCCAGGATTGCGTGGACGAGAAGGCCGCCGCGGCGGTCGCGGCGATGAAGGGTGGCGACGTGCTCCTCCTGGAGAACCTCCGCTTTGTCAAGGGCGAGAAGAAGGGTGACCCCGCGTTCGCGGCCAAGGTCGCCGCCCTGGCCGACATCTACGTCAACGACGCCTTCGGCACCTGCCACCGCCCGGACGCCTCGATGGTCGCCGTGGCCAAGGCCATGCCGGGCAAGCCCCACGTCTCGGGGTTCCTCGTCGAGAAGGAGATCAAGTTCCTCTCCGAGGCGTTGCGCAACCCGGCCAGGCCGTTCGTGGTGATCCTGGGCGGGGCCAAGGTCTCCGACAAGCTGCCCGCCATCGAGAATCTGCTGCCCAAGGCCCAGGCCGTCATCGTGGGCGGCGCCATGGCGTACACCTTCCTGGCCGCCCTGGGCAAGAAGGTCGGCACCAGCAAGATCGAGGAGGACAAGCTGGCCGAGGCCAAGAAGATCCTGGAGCTGGCCGCCCGCCTCAAGACCGAGCTGCTCCTGCCCTCGGACCACGTCTGCTCGACCCAGTTCGACGAGACGAGCGGACAGGTGAAGGTGTGCGAGGGCAACATCGCCGAGGGCTACATGGGCCTGGACATCGGCCCGGCCACGCAATCGAGCTTCGCCGCGGCCATCCGCAAGGCCAGGACCATCGTCTGGAACGGGCCCATGGGCGTCTTCGAGTGGCCCAACTTTGCCGTGGGGACGAGGATGGTCGCCCAGGCCATCGCCGACGCCACCAGGGCCGGCGCCGTGTCCATCGTGGGTGGAGGCGACTCGGCCGCGGCGGTCGAGCAGTTCCACATGGCCGACATGATGACGCACGTCTCCACCGGCGGCGGGGCGTCGCTGGAGATGCTCGAGGGCAAGAAGTTCGAGAGCGTGGACCTGCTCGACGAGGCGTGATCATCGAGGTCGGGTCGTTGCCGACGTAAAGCCCCCTGGATGTCGGCATCCAGGGGGCCTGGTGTCACGCGGGGTTGCGGGCAGCCGGGCGCCCCGTCGGCCTATTCCTCGCCCTCGTCCTTGTCGTCCTCGCCCGCCGCCGGGGCACCCGCCTTGACGGGCTGGGCGGCCTTCTTGGCCAGCACCGCGGCGCGGATCTCCTTGAACAGCTCGGGCTGGTCGCGCAGGAACTGGCGGGCCGCCTCGCGCCCCTGCCCGATCCGCGTCTGCCCATAGCCAAACCACGAGCCGGACTTCTGCACGATGTCGCACGCCACCGCCAGGTCGAGCAGGTCGCCCTCGGCCGAGATGCCCTCGGTGTACATGATGTCGAACTCGGCGTCGCGGAAGGGCGGGGCGATCTTGTTCTTGACCACGCGGGCCCTGGTGCGGCTGCCGATGGTCACCTCGCCCTCCTTGAGGGCGCCGATGCGGCGCACGTCGATGCGCACGGAGGAGTAGAACTTCAGGGCCCGCCCTCCGGTGGTCGTCTCGGGGCTGCCGAACATCACGCCGATCTTCTCGCGGATCTGGTTGATGAAGACGACCGTGCAGTTGGAGCGGGCGATCACGCCGGTGAGCTTGCGCATTGCCTGGCTCATCAGTCTCGCCTGCAAGCCCATCACCGCGTCGCCCATCTCGCCCTCGATCTCCGCCTTGGGGATCAGGGCCGCCACCGAGTCCACCACGATCAGGTCCACCGCGTTGCTGCGCACGAGCAGCTCGCAGATCTCCAGGGCCTGCTCCCCGCTGTCGGGCTGGCTGACCAGCAGCTCGTCGATGTTCACGCCGATCTTGCGGGCCCAGGAGGGATCCAGCGCGTGCTCGGCGTCGATGAACGCGGAAACGCCCCCTTCCTTCTGGGCCTGACCGGCGATGGTCAGGGCCAGCGTGGTCTTGCCGGAGGATTCGGGCCCGAAGATCTCGACGATGCGTCCGCGCGGCACACCCCGCCCGCCCAGGGCCAGGTCCAGCGAGATCGAGCCCGTGGAGATGCCCGGGATGGCGAGGTACGCCGCCTCGTCCATCCGCATGATCGAGCCCTTGCCGAACGTCTTGTCGATCTGCTGCAGCGTGCGGTCGAGGGCCTGCTGCTTGGACTTGTCCTCGAGCTTCACTTCGACCTTGTTGCCCGCGCCAGCCGAAACCGCCGTGCCCCGCGGCTGCCCCTTGGCCTCGATGCCCCGATCAGAACCGCGACCCTCAGCAACGCTGTTGCTACCTGCCATTGCTCTTCACCTTTCGCAAGGGCGAACCCTCGCATCGCCGTGAGCCGCCGCCGTAACGGAAGCCCGCCGACCAACCCCGCGTGAGGCAGGAAAGGGCCTCATTGGCCCAACTCCCGGCCGGGGGCGACGCAGGACGCGAGCCCGGCAGCAATAGCATAGCAAAGGCCGAACAGATGTCAATGTTCGGGATCTGAAAGCCTAGCAAGTTTCTCACAAGTCCTTCAAGATCAGGCCTCTAGGCGCTCAAATCCCGCCGCGTCGCATGCCCTTTTGAGCGGGCCGAACCGTCACCGTCGCGCTCCGCCCGTCACGGAGTTCCACCGCCTTCCGGCTATGCTCCGACCCAACCGACTCCAAAGCCAAACACCATGACTCATAACCCCGCTCCAGCGACCGCTCCGTCCCCCTCCCTGAAGGACCTCTCAGCAGAGTTCCTCAAGGCCGAAGCCAAGCTCCGAGAGGGCGGCGGCGCCAAGGCTATCGAGCGCCAGCACGAGAAGGGCCGCCTCACCGCCCGCGAGCGTGTGGCGCTCCTCGTGGATGCGACCGTCTCAACAAGCCCCGACCGTGCTCGCCCCAACTTCCAGGAGCTGGGCCTCTGGGCCGCGTACGGCATGTACGAGGACCAGGGCGGCGCTCCGGCCGCGGGCGTGGTCACGGGCATCGGGGTGGTCCAAGGGCGTCGCTGCATGATCATCGCCAACGACGCCACCGTGAAGGCCGGTGCGTTCTTCCCGATGACGTGCAAGAAGATCATCCGCGCCCAGACCATCGCCCAGATGGCCCGCCTGCCCCTGATCTACCTCGTCGATTCCGCGGGCGTGTTCCTCCCGCTCCAGGAAGACGTCTTCCCCGACACCGACGACTTCGGGCGCATCTTCCGCAACAACGCCGTCATCTCCGCCGAGGGCATCCCGCAGATCGCGGCGATCATGGGCTTCTGCGTCGCCGGCGGTGGGTACCTGCCCGTGCTCTGCGACACGCTGCTGATGACCGAAGGGTCGGGCCTCTACCTCGCCGGCCCGGCGCTGGTCAAGGCCGCCATCGGGCAGCAGGTGACCGACGAAGAACTCGGCGGCGCGTCGATGCACGCGAGCATCAGCGGGACGATCGACTTCAAGGAGAAGGACGACGAGAGCTGTATCGAGCGCGTGCGGGCGCTGGTTTCCAAGTATCAGGACAACGGGACCAGCGCTTCAAGGACCGGCGCCTCCCACCCCTTCCACTCCCCCGACCTCATCGACGAGGTCTTCTCGGACAAGCCCGGGTCGCAGTACGACGTCGAGGAGATCATCGCCTGCCTCGTCGATGCCCGGGCCGAGAGGAACGCCGACGGGCACGAGTCCCTCGCCCCGGACTTCGACGAGTACAAGTCCGACTACGGGCAGTCCCTCGTCTGCGGCTACGCCCGGATCGGCTCCCACGCGTGTGGCATCGTCGCCAACCAGAAGAAGCTCACCACCCGCCAGATGCCCGGGGGCAAGGCCGGGCCCGGGAAGTTCACGAACATGCCCGGCGTGATCTACGACGACAGCGCCGACAAGGCCGCCCGGTTCATCATGGACTGCAACCAGCGGAAGATCCCGATCATCTTCCTGCACGACACGACGGGGTTCATGGTCGGGCGTGACAGCGAGCAGGGCGGCATCATCCGCGCGGGCGCGAAGATGGTCAACGCGATGAGCAACTGCGTCGTCCCCAAGATCGTCGTGATCATGGGCGGCAGCTACGGCGCAGGCAACTACGCCATGTGCGGGCGCGCCTTCGACCAGTTCCTCGCCCTGGCCTGGCCCTGCGCCAGGTGCGCCGTCATGGGCGCGAACCAGGCCACGGGCGTGCTCACGACCATCGAGGAAGCCAGCCGCAAGCGCAAGGGCGAGACCATCGATGCCGAGACGCACAAGGCGATCTACGGCGCGATCCACGCGAGCTACACCGAGCAGGCGGACATCCGCCACGGCGCCGCCCGCGGCTGGCTCGACCGCATCATCGAGCCCCACAAGACCCGCGAGGAACTCATCGCGGCCCTCGACGCGGCCAACCAGGGGTGGGATTACAACAGGCCGTTCAGGACCGGGGTCTTGCAGACGTGAGGTGATCCCCTTCGTAGGCTGCGTGGCACGCCCCGGTGATGCCGGCAAGTCAACGGCGGGACCTTCTCGCCGCGGCCATCACTTTTTCCACATCCTTGGCCGCCTTGGCGATCTGGTGCGAGAGCACCTGGGCGCCTCGCGGCGTCACGAGCACGTCGTCCTCGATCCGGATGCCGGTGCGTTCTTCCGGAAGGTACAACCCGGGTTCGATGGTGATGACCATCCCGGCCTCGAGCTTCTTCGTCGGGCTGGCGTCGTGGGTTTCGAGGCCCAACTGGTGCCCGATGCCGTGGAGGTACTTGTCTTCGAGCCCCGCGCGCCGGAAGACCTTGCGCGTCGCCTCGTCCACCTCGTGGAGCCAGGCCCCGGGGCGCACGGCGCGGATGGACGCGAGCTGTGCCTGGAACACGAGGTCGTAGAGCTCTCGCTGGCGCCTGGTGAACTTCCCGTTCACGGGATAGGTGCGGGTGATGTCGGAGGCGTAGCCCGCGAAAGAACAGCCCGCGTCGATGACGAGCAGGTCGCCGTCCTTGAGCGATCCCGAGTTGTCCTTGTAGTGCAGGACGGTGGCGTTGATGCCGCTGCCGACGATGGACTCGTAGGCCGGGCCGTCGGCGCCCAGGTCGTGCCAGGTGCGTTCCAGGGCGCGCTGGATGTGGCGCTCCGTCGCGCCGGGGCGAATGCCCGCCAGGGCCGCGTCGTAGCCGGCGCTGGTGATGTCGATGGCCCGGCGCATCATCTCCAGCTCGCTCCTGCTCTTGATGGCGCGCAGGCTGGGGAGGAGCTCGCTGCGGTCCTCGATGCCCACGCCGGGGACGCGATCCATGACGCGGCGGAACAGGGCCAGGTCGGGAGACGCCGGAGAGTCGTAGACGCCCAGCGGGTGCAAGCAGGCCACGCGCTTGGCCATCCGCACGCCCTGGGTGAGCATCCGAGGCAGGTGGGTGGTGCGCATCACCGTGTCGAAGCCGCAACGCTCGCGGAGGGTGGCGGAGATCGGGTCGCGGTAGCCGTCCCAGGCTTCCAGCTCCGGGTTGAGCGGGCGGAGGAACAGGATGCACCGGCGCCGGGGGTCGGGATTGGACGGGTCGAAGAGGACGCAGGCGCCGGGCTCGGCGGTCAGGCCCGTGAGGTACACGAAGTTCGGATCGGGGCGAAAGCCGTGGGCGGCGGCGTCGCCCGACAGGACGAGGCCGACGCTCTGGCCCAGCCCGCGCAGCACCCGCTCACGCCGGGCGCGGAATGAGGTGGTCGTGATCGCGGGGATCGTTCCGGGGTTTCGGAGCTTCATGGAGGCAGCGTAGGTTGGGCGTGCCGATTCGTGGGGTCGTTGGCCCCCCGATTCACTCTCGCGCTGCCCGGCGGGCCAGGGCCTCGCGGGCCGTTTCTCGCACCATGTCCGGCTCGCCCAGATCCTGGGCGATCTCGCGCACGCGGGCGATCATCGCGGGCTCGGCCTCCCCTCGCGCGATGAGATTCCCGCCCACCACAATCGCGTTCCGCTTGAGCATCGCGAGGGTGAGTCGCTTGAGGGCGCTGCCCTGAAGCGCCCGCACGCGGTCCGCCGGGCTCCAGCCCAGCACGTCGAGCAATCGAAGTGACGCGCGATCGGCGGCGCCCGATTCGCCGCCCTCGCGGGCGTGCGGTTCACCTCGCGCCGAGTTGTGGGGGCACACCTCCTGGCACACGTCACACCCCGCCAGCCAATCACCCATGGGCGGGTGCAGGTGGGGTTGGATCGGCGACCGATGCTCGATCGTCAGGTACGAGATGCAGCGTCGCGCGTCCACCCGATAGGGCGAAATCGCGCCGGTGGGACAGGCGTCGATGCAGCGCGTGCACGTGCCGCAGTGGTCCGACACCCGAGCCTGGCCCGGGGGCGGGGCGAGCGGGAGCGAGGTCCCCACGCCGCCGAGCGCGAAGTAGCTGCCCAATCGCGGGTGGATGAGCAGGGTGTGCTTGCCCACCCAACCCAGGCCGGCCAGCTCCGCGAGCTCGCGCTCCATGATCGGAACGGTGTCCACGAAGGTGAGGAATCCCTCCGCGGGGAATCTCGCTCGCAGCGCGTCCGACAGGGCGTGCAGCCGGCGGCGGGCCTCGCGGTGGTAATCGCGCCCGCGGGCGTATCGAGCGATGCGTCCGCTCCCGCGAACGGGCGTGTCGCGGTGCCCGCGCGTCGAGTACATCATCCCCACGACGATGAACGAGCGCACGGGCAGCACGCCCGCGTCGCCCTCGCCCCGCCGACGCGCGTCGCCGGGGCGGACCATCACGCTGAAGCGGCGCGGATCCTCACGCAGGGCGGCGTCGCGGGCCATGAATTCCATCTCGCCGTGCAGGCCCTCCGCCCGCCCGGCCCGAAGCGACTCCACTCGAGCCGACGGGGCCGCCTCGCACACCCCGGCCAGGTCGAAGCCCATCCCGCGGCACAGGTCCATGATCTGGGCCGCAAGCTCGCTGGGCGTGGGGGTCATGGGCCGTGTCGTGCCGACCTACGCCCCCGCCCCCGCGCGCGACGGGCGCGTGATCTCGCGCTTGCCGATCCACGAGTACAGGGTTCGGGCCGATTGCGTGAGAACGCCCTCTGGCCCGCCCTCGGCGTGGACCCAGGCACGCGGGTACTCGTACACGATCCAGCCGGTGAAATCGATCCGGGCGAGGGCCTCCACGCCCTCGCGATTGGGCAACTCGCCCTGCCCCAGAGCGGCGGGACACCCGGCGCGATAGTCCGCGACCCGGGCGATGAGCAGGCGATCACCCAGCACGTTCACGCCGTGCGCGGGGTTCTCGTCGCCGGTGCTGGCCGTCGCGAACGAGTACGCCGCCCCCAGGGAGGGGTCGTCCACCAGGTCGAGCAGGTCGGCCAGGTCCGCGGCGGTGCGGAACGTCCCCCCATTCTCGACGACGAGGCGGACCTGCGTGTTGCGGGCGGCGGCCAGGGCGAGCCGCAGGCGCTCCACGACGCGCTGCATCGCGCGACGGCGCGATTCGTTGCCCTCCAGCTCGAACCCGAACACGCGCACGAAGGGGCATTCGAGTTCGCAGGCCAATTGGATCGCGTCCTTGACCTGGCGCGTGCTCCGATCCTCGTCGCCCAAGATGTAGGCCAGGGGCGAGCCGCCGGGCTCGTCGAACCGCACCGAGGTGCCCAGGCACGCGACTTCCACGCCGGCCTTGTCGAACAGGGAGCGTGCCTTGGCCGGGGCCGTCAGGGCGGGGTCGCAGGCGAACTGGGTGGATCCTGACCCGAACGTGCGCAGCTCCACGCCCAGGAATCCCCACTCCTGGGCCCCGCGGGCGACCTGATCCAGGGTCCAGTCCGGGCAGGCCACCGTGCTGAATGCGGGCTTCATCGCGCTCGACCTCCTTGCGTCTCCCGATTCTAGCGGGATCGTCGCTGGCCCGGTCTGCTTTGCGTTCGGGTCCCGTAACGATCGATCGGGGAGGGAACAAGTCTCCTGCCGGTGACTTTCTGCGCAGCTTGGGAGATCCCCCGCCCGTGGCTTGCGTCCTTAGGAAGAACGGGGCGCGGCCGCGCCGGTGGATCCGCGAATAATCGCGCGGGTAGCCCTTGCCAATACCGGGCGGTATTGCAAAGTTGAGTGTGCCCGACCGCGTGACCGAAGGACCCGAACGGTTTATGAACGCCCGTCGCCGAGCATGTCGAGTCCTTGAACTAGCTTGCCTGGCCGTCGGCTTGGGCTTGACGCTGGCGGGCTGCGCGGCGAGCGGAGGGCGGCAGGCCTATTTCGAGTCCCGAGGGAGGGTGGTGCAGCCACGGATGGGCGACGGATCGGCGATCCTGTCCCCCAGCGCTCCGCCCGACAGCCTGGCCAACGCGCGGGACGAGATGCCGGCGGAGCTTGTTCGCCCCTAACTTGGCGCGTGGGGCGAGCAGCGGGGATCGGGAAGGGCTAGATTGACTCATGAGATGTGCGGCCGTTCCAGGGCGTGGCCGCGTCGAAGAGGACAATCATGACACAAGAACCCGCGGGTGGATACCAGGGCGCCTCTCGCCAGGCCGGCAGCGTTCGCTCGTTCGATCCGGGCACCACGACGGACCTGCACGGGAAGCTGGACTACGCGACGTACCTCCAGCTCGATCAGGTCCTGGGAGCCCAGCGTCCCCTCTCCGTTCCGCCGCACCACGACGAGCTGTTGTTCATCATCCAGCACCAGACGACGGAGCTGTGGTTCAAGCTGGTGGTGCACGAGCTCCGGGCGGCGATCGGGTTCGTGCGCCAGGACAAGCTGGAAGAGAGTTTCAAGATCCTGGCACGGATCAAGCACGTGTTCCAGCAGTTGATCGACCAGTGGAGCGTGCTGGCGACGCTGACTCCCAGCGAGTACGTGCAGTTCCGCTACGTGCTGGGCCCGGCCAGCGGGTTGCAGAGCTACCAGCACCGGCTGGTGGAGTTCCTGCTGGGCAACAAGGACGAGCGGATGCTGGCGATCTTCCGGCATAACCCCGCGGTCCATGCCGAACTCGAACGGGCCCTGGCCGGCCCCAGCCTGTACGACGAGTTCCTGCGGTACCTCGCGCGGCGCGGGCTGGCGATCCCCAGGGAGGTGATCGAGCGAGATCCGCGCACGCCCCACGTGCCCAGCGCCGCGGTGGTGTCGGTGTTCAAGCAGGTCTACGAGCACCCGGCGGGCAACTGGGATGCCTACGAGATGGGCGAGAAGCTGGTGGACATCGACGAGCAGTATTCGCTCTGGCGCTACCGGCACCTCAAGGTCGTGCAGCGAGTGATCGGGCTGAAGCGCGGGACGGGCGGGACCTCGGGCGTGAATTACCTCCGCCAGGTCTCGGACACGGTGCTGTTCCCCGAGTTGTGGGACGTGCGGACGGAGATCCGGGAATTCAAGCCGGCGCCGTAGCCGGGACGGGGCGACCGGGCTCACCGGCCGGCCTGATTGGCGATCGCACCGCTTATCGGTCTCGCGCGCGACGGGAGGCCTCACACGCCGCGCCCGTGTCCTGGCCGTCGCTTGTTCTCAGGCGTCCGTCGGCGCGGACCGGAGGCGGGGGGAGCGTTTCGACGATCAAGCGGAGGAGCCCAACGGGAGACCGCAGTTGGCCAAGGACCGCCGCATCGTCACCCCCGCCAAGCCGCTCGGCGTGCAGAACTCCGTGCGGATGGATGCTCCGCGCCTGCGCGAGTACCTCGATGAGCTGGATCGCAAGGGCAACACGCAACAGCACGACCCGCGGCGTTCCCACGTCCGTTGGCCGTTCCGTCACCAGGCGATCCCGATCAAGGTTGTCCACCCCGGGGGGGGGCACGTGACCATCCAGGTCGCGTGCCGGAACATCTCCACCGGGGGCATGTCGTTCCTGCACAGCGCCTTCATGCACCTTGGGACGAACGTGATCGCGACGCTGCCGCTGGTGGGCGGGCAGACGCTGGAGGTCGAGGCCTCGGTGAAGCGCTGCCAGCACGTCTCGGGCACCTGCCACGAGATCGGGATCGCGTTCAAGACGGCGGTCAATCCCCGGAACTTCGTGGAGCTGGATCCGTTCGACGACGGATTCGCGGTGGAGAAGGTCGTGCCCGACTCGCTCGAGGGCACGGTGCTCTACGTGGAGGACTCGACGCTGTCGCAGTCCATGCTGCGGCACCAGCTGCGCGACACGCGCATCCGCCTTCGCCTGGCGAACAACACCAAGGAGGCAATCGCGATCCTCTCCGAGGGCGTGGACCTGGTCCTCTGCGACTACATGCTGGGCGACGAGGACGGGGCCGCGTTCGTCCAGAAGATCCGGGCGGACGGATGCACCACGCCCGTCATCATGATCACGGCCGACACGAGCGAGAAGACCAAGGAGAAGCTCATCCTCGCGGAGGCCGACGCGTTCCTGGCCAAGCCGGTCTCGGTCAACCTGCTGCACCGCGCCCTGGCCGAGTTCCTTTCGGGCGAGGGCGGGGTGGGCCTGCGCATCTCGAGCCTGGGCAAGGCCCATCCCAACGCGGGAATGCTGGAGACGTTCGCCGACGAGATGCACAAGCTGTCCAAGGAGCTCGAGGCGGCGATGGGCACGGGCAACGTGCAGCATTGTCGGAGCATCGTGCTGCAGACCGCCGGGGCGGCGCCCTCCATGGGGTTCGCCAAGCTGGCCAAGCTCGCCCAGGAGGCGGATCGCGCGGTCTCGTCGAGCATGAGCATCGAGGAATCCCAGGCCGTGCTGATCCGCCTGGTTCGCGCGACGGCGGACGTCTCGTCGCGCGTGGCCGACGCCGCGTGAAACGATCCTGGCCAGGGGAGGGTGAGGGGCCCATCCGGGTCGCCGGGAGGGCGGGCCCTGTCGCGGGCGCGAGGTTCCTATCC
>JBGAOG010000021.1:24392-34466 GCA_044221985.1 Phycisphaerales bacterium | reverse complement strand
TGACTGGTGGTCGACAGCCGGAACCTTCCCTCCGAGCTGAACTTGGCCTCGACGAACAGCAACTCCTCGATGTCGCCGTTCTTCGCGGTTTTGGCCAGGATCAGGTCGATGCCCTGGTCCGACTTGAGCTTCGATGCCAACCGAGCGTAGCCCTCCTTGCTGAACTGACGCATGGCCATCTCCTCGGCCAGCCAGCCCTTGTCGATGTGGTCGAGGCCCTTCACGGCCTTCGCGAACATCTTCTCGTCGCCCACCGCCTCGACGGCCTTCTTGAGGTTGGCGGGGATGAGCGGGAGCGCCGCGAACGCCCAGTTCCGCCACTCGCCCGGATTCTCGATGATGTCGTTGATCGACATGATCACGTCCACGCCCGCGTTGAGGCGTGCCGCGATCTTGAGTCCTGTGCCGACCTTGCCGGGCTCGTAGGCGGTCAGGAAGGAGTTCAGGTCGTCGAAGTCGACCCCGCCGTCGGGGTGGCCGGTGCCGTTGTTGATGTCGAAGCTACTGCGCCCAAGTGTTGTTGCGCTGGTCGGGTTGCACCTTCAGGCTCTCGTCCCAGAGGAGGTGGAAACGGAAACCGGTGAGCTTGGCGGCCTGGACGGCATCGACGAAAGGCTGGGTCACGATGGGCCAGTACCTGAGCGGAATCCGAAACACGCGGTCGTCGCGTGGCAAGAGATCGGGCTTGAAGGCCCAGCGGAAGACGTGCCACACTCGCCCTTCGGGTGAGTACCGCTCAAACTCGGCGTGTTCTTCATCGAACGCGTCGATCACCCGAGTGAACCGCACGGCCCAGAACTGCCCCGCCTCGTGGGGCGCGAAGGGCAGCACCTCCGCGACACCCTCCAGGAAGGGTCGAACGACGGCCAGGGCGCGATCGCTGATGACATGCACCCTGGTAAACTGCGGCACGGGCTGGTCGAATCCGACGAGCGCCTCGGGGCGCAGCTTCTTGCGCCCCACCTTGATCTGACGCAGGATCGGGCGAGTCCAGTTCCGCGCCGCGGTCCCTTTCTCGAACCAATCGTTGACCACCTGCATCGCGGGCTCGTCACAGGAGACCCAGGGGCTTCCTGAAACCCAGTCCCACTCGTAGAGCCTGCGTCCGAGTTCGCTGCTCATGGACAGGTTTCCCAGGGCGTCTCGCCCTTTTCGAGGCTGTCCCGGATCCGCTTGAGCGCCTTCTCCACTTCCTCGCGGGTCATCGCCCCCTCAAGCTGCCGCCGCACCCAACGGTAATAGTTGTCATTGTTCAGCGTCTGATGGAACTTGGTGGGGAGCGCCACGCCGTTGAGGCTCGGGTCGTTGACGTTGATACGGAACCTCTCAAGGACTGTAGAACATCCGGCCCGCCGCCGTGTTCGTGTCCACCTGCTCGGCGAGCATGACGAGTTGGGCCCCCGACTTCTGCAACCGCTCGGCGATGCGGATGGCGTCGGTCGTGCTGCGGGCCAGGCGCGAGAGGCTGTACACGATCAGCGAACGCCTGACCTCGCAGACGTCGCGGAGGGCGTCTTCCAGTTCCGCGCGGTTGCTCGCCTTGCGGCCCGAAATTCCCTCGTCCGTGCAGACCGCTTCCAGCGTCAGGTCGTGCGAGGCGCATTGGGCCTCGATCCGTGGACACTGCGCGGCCAACGACACGCCCTCTCGTACCTGCTCCTGCGTGGACACGCGGGAGCAGGGCGGCGTGCATCGGGGACTTCACCGCAGCGGGAGTCACACCGTGCGTCGGTCCTTGGCGAACATCCCCTCGACAGCCTTGCGATGGGCCTCGTAACCCTTGCGGCCCATGAGCCCGAAGGTCGCCTGCTTGCCCAGCTCGACGGCGGGCTGGTCGTAGGCGTCGATGTTGAGCATCAGCCCGGCGTAGGCCGTAGCCACCTGCCAGAGCTGGATGAACTGCCCGACGTGGTAGGCGTCGACGCGGGGGAAGCGGAGCGTGTAGTTGGGGCGCTGGCTCTCGACGCAGGCGTACTCGGTGGCACGCTTCTCGGCGGTGAGCAGGCGCGTGAGGGTGGAGCCTTCGAGGTATCTCGTGGCGTCGACGTTGAGGCCGCCGGGGATGGGGATGTCGAAGGCAGGTGATCCGGCGGACCCGCCTCGCAGAGGCGAGCCACCAGGAGCCGGGCCACCCAGGGCCGAGAAGGCCTCGACCTCGACGAAGCCGATCACCTTGTCGTTGGGGCCCTCGCGGTAGAGCTGAACCTGGCTGTGCTGGTCCGTCGTGCCCAGGGCCTTGATGGGGGTGAAGCCCGCGAAGACCTCGTCGCGGTTCTTGTCGAACTGCTTGCCCAGGCTCTCGGCCCAGAGCTGGCGGTACCAGTCGGCCAGCAGGTAGAGCTGGTTGGCGTACGGCATCAGCACGTGGTTGGGCTTGCCCTTGGTCGTGCCCAGCTCGACGAGCAGGTACGCCAGCACGGCGGCCGGGTTGTCGCGGATGTCCGTGCTGGAGCAGCGCCGGTCCATGTCGGCCGCGCCGTTGAGGAGGCTCTCGATGTCGATGCCGCACATCGCGGCCGAGAAGAGCCCCACGGGCGAGAGCACACTGAAACGCCCGCCCACGCCGTCGGGGACCGGGAGCGTCGCGTACTTCTCGGCGTCGCAGATGCTGCGCATCGTCCCCTTCCCGGGGTCGGTGATGGCGACGATGTGCTCGGCGTAGACGCTGCCCAGGGCGTGCTTGAGCTTGTCGCGGATGATCATGAACTGGGCGGCGGTTTCCGCCGTTTCGCCCGACTTGCTGATGACGTTGAAGAGGGTCTTCTTGAGGCCCCCGCCCCCGGAAGCAGACTCGCAGAAGTCGAGGATGGAGGAGAAGTAGGCGGGGTCGACGTTGTCGATGACGAAGAGGCGAGGGCCGGGGCGGGCCGACGAACCCAGGAGGTTGTACGTGGGGCTGTTGAGGGCGGCCTGGAGGGCGATGTTGCCCAGGGCGCTGCCCCCGATGCCCAGGACGACGAGGTTGTCGAAGCGGCCGCGGCGCTGTTCGGCGATGGCCTTGACCGCGCGGACGTGCTCGCCCCGCATGGGGTCGAAGGGGAGGTCGCGCCAACGTTCCCAGCCCCGCCCGCGGGTGCCGGCGAGGCGCGCGGTGTTGGCAGTAATGGCCTGTGCGGCGTCGCCGCCGGTGGCGAGGCGGTCGGGGTCCAGGCCGTGGGAACCGACGCGATCGGCAAGGCAATTGGTGTAGTCGAGGGTGAGCATGGGGCAAGGCTAGGCGAAGAGGGGCAAGGGGGAGTGGGCAATGGGGAAGAGAGAGCGCGGGACAAGGGGCAAGGCGTGAGGGACATGAAGGGTCTGGCCGGTGGCTATCGGCGCAGCAGAATCCCGAGGGCGGGGATCACCAAGCTAGCGAGCACACCTGCGACGACGAGCAGCGAGCAGATGGTGGCCAGGAAGCCGAACGGCCCTCGGGCCGCCGCGACGGAGCGCATGAGGCTGAAAACGGCGAGAGCTTCGAGCACTGCGGCGAGCACAAGTTCGGAGAGCTCGCGATGTACGAAGTGGTTGCACTTGCTGATCTCGAGAAACGAGCCGATCGCGAGGGAGCACGCCGCGAAGGCCCATGCGGCCTGGCGTGCCAGGATCGCCTTGGAAGGAGGATCGGTCGGGGCGTCGACCATAAGCGACGATACGGCGGGCGAGCGCGACGGTTCGGGGGAAGTCGGGCGCACGGGCCTGGCGATCAAAGCGAGGTGGGACGCGGGGTCTTGTGTGCCAGCATCGCCTTGCGCTTCCGCGTGAACTTCCACCAGGGGGTCGGGCGGCCGGTGCGGGCCTGGTCGATGGCGGCCATGAAGACGTCGATGCAGCAGACGTCGTGGCGCTGGCCGGTCCTGCGGCAGAGGGCCTCGTACAGCTTGAAGGGGTCGCGCCGGCGGAGCTGGGCGACGGAGACGATGCCCAGGACGCGAAAGTCCGCGAGCGTCGCCGGGCCGACGTTGGCCAGGTCGCTCAACTCCGTGCGGGCCGGACCGGCGCGGCGCGATTGACGGGTGGTGGTCATGGTGGTCCCGCGGGGTTGGAGCCCTTGCTCGCCGGCGAAGGACGGGACGGCGCGCGCTCGCCACCCGCTCCCTTACGGTCGTGGTTCGGATGGTGGGGCGCCCCTCTGCCCGCCGCGCTTCTCGTGGCGGACGATGGAGCCCGTCGCCAGGTAGACGACCTCCTCGGCCACGTCCTTCATGAGGTCCCCGACGCGCTCGAGCTCGCGCCCGACGCGGTACGTGAGCATCCCGATGGCGACGGCCTCTTCGGTGGCTTCCTCGCCGTGGACCATGGCGGTGATCTCCCCGAAGAGCCGTTTTTCCAGGTCGTCGATGACCTCATCCCCGCTGGCGCCCTTCTTGGCCGACGCGGCGTCCTCGTCGAGCACCGCGCGGAGGATCTCGTGGCACATCTGCGGCACACGGTGCCCCAGGTCCGTCAGGGACGTGGGCCACTTGGGCATGGGCTTGCCCTCGCGGAGCTTCGCGATCTTCATCACCGCCTTGGCGACGGAGCACGCGTGGTCCGCGACGCGCTCGATGTCCGCGTTGACCTTGAGGATGAACGTCACCACGCGGAAGTCGTGCGCGAAGGGGTGGTGCAGGGCGAGCAGCTCGTAGCACTCGCGCTCGATATCCACCTCTTCCTGGTCCACGTTGTCGTCGCTGATTCGCACGCCCTTGGCCTTGTCCGCGTCCAGGGCCCACAGGGCCGCCAGGGCCTGCTCCAGCATGCCCACCGCCGTCGTCGCCTCGCGCACGAGCCGGCGACGCAGGTCGTTGATGCGGCGCTCCGTCGTGTGGTGCGGCTGGCCTGGCGGTGTGCCCATCATGAAACGCGGCCCTGGAAGAGACATGCGACCTCCGTGTCCAGTCGTGCCCCGCGCCAGTCCCTGCGCGGGGCCGGGAAGTATAGAGCGAGGGAGCAAGAGAAGAGGGCAGCCGCAGCGAGCCCGATCGCCGCCGTATTCCCGCTCTCTCGCCTACTTCGCCCCCGCCCCGCACCCCAGCCGGTGACGCAGCACGCGCAGCAGCGTCGTCGGCTCCATGTAGTTCTCCGGCGGGCGGAAGTAGACCTCCGAGGGCAGGCCCGGTTCTTTGGGGGGCAGAGCCCGGATGCTGCCCTCCGGGGGCCTGACCCCCGGGCGCGGGACCGGCGTCAGGGCCTTGACCAGCGGTCCCGGGTCGCCCATCAGGAAGACCACGTCGCGGTCGCGGATCGTCACCGTGTCCACGCCCAGGGCGCCCAGCGCGACTCGCAACCCGGCCAGGTCGAAGAGTCGTTGCGTGGGCTCCGGGGGCTCGCCGTAGGCGTTGGTCAGGTCCTGGCGGACGCCCGACAGCTGCTCGGGCGTGCTGGCGGTGGCGAGGCGTCGGTAGGCCTCCAGACGCCGCGCGTCGGAGGGGATGTACGCGCGCGGGATGACGCCCCCGATGCCCAGCTCCACCGCCACCGTCGCGCCCGTGCTGGGGACGCGCTCGTTCTTGAGCTCGTGCACCGCCTGCTCCAGGAGGCGGCAGTACATCTCGTAGCCCACGACCGCGATGTGCCCGCTCTGCTCGGCCCCCAGGATGTTGCCCGCGCCGCGGATCTCCAGGTCGCGCATGGCGATCTTGAAGCCCGCGCCCAGCATGCTGTACTGCTCGATGGCCTTGAGACGCTTCTGCGCGATCTCCTTCACCGGGCGCTCGGCCGGGAGCAGGAGGTAGCAATACGCCCGGTGCTTGCTGCGCCCGACCCGCCCGCGGAGCTGGTGGAGCTCGGCCAGCCCGAAGCGATCCGCGTCGTCGATGATCATCGTGTTCGCGGTGGCGATGTCGATCCCGCTCTCGATGATCGTCGTCGACACGAGGATGTCCGCGCCCCCGTCCTTGCGGTCTCGCATGAACGTGAGCATCACCTCCTCCAGCTCCTGCCCGGGCATCTGCCCGTGCCCCACGACGATGCGGGCCCCCGGCGCCATCCGGCGCACGTCGTCGGCCTTGGAGCGGATGTCGTGCACGCGGTTGTGCACGTAGAACACCTTGCCGTCACGCGAGAGCTCGCGGGCGATGGCCTGCTCCACGCGGCGCTGGTTGAAGGGAATCACCTCGGTGACGATCGCACGCCGGTCCAGCGGGGCGGTCGTCAGGCTCGAAATGTCCCGCAGCCCCAGCATCGCCATGTGCAGCGTGCGGGGGATGGGCGTGGCCGAGAGCGTGAGCACGTCCACCGTCAGCCGCATCCGCAGCAGCTCCTCCTTGTGCTCCACCCCGAATCGCTGCTCCTCGTCCACGATCACCAGCCCCAGGTCGGCGAAGTTGACGTCGCCCGACAGGATGCGGTGCGTGCCGATGAGGACGTCGACCTGCCCCTTGGCCGCCTCCCGGAGGATCTCCGTCTGCTCCTTGTCGCTCTTGAATCGCGAGAGGCTCTCGATACGGAACGGGTAGCCGGCAAAGCGGGACCGGAACGTGCGCTCGTGCTGCTCGGCCAGCACGGTCGTGGGCACCAGCACCGCCACCTGCTTGCCGAACTCGCAGGCCTTGAACGCCGCCCGGATCGCCAGCTCCGTCTTGCCGAACCCCACATCGCCGCAGATCAGCCGGTCCATGGGACGGGCGCTCTGCATGTCGCGCTTGATCTCGGCCAGCGCGGCCAGCTGGTCCTCCGTCTCTTCGTACGGAAACTCCGCCTCGAACTCCTTCTGCCAGGCCGTGTCGCCGCAATACCGCACGCCCGCCATGTGCTCCCGGGCGGCCCGGACCCGGAGCAGCTCGCCCGCCAGGTTCTTCACCCCCTCGAGGACCCGCTCCTTCTGCGTCTTCCAGCGCGTCCCCCCCAGCGTGGAGAGGGGGGGCTTGCCCGAGAAGCCGCCCACGTACTTCTGCACCTTGTCGATCTGCGTGGCGGGAACGTGCAGCCGCGAACTGCCCGCGAACTCGAGCGTGAGGTACTCCTCGGGCTCCTGCTCCACCGCGCGCCCGCGGATCTGCGCCCGGATCCCGTGCTGCCCGGGCAGCTCGCGCGGCTTCATCAGCGTCAGCCCGGAGAATCGCGCGATGCCATGCTCGCTGTGGACCACGGAGTCGCCGACCTCGAAGTCGAGGAACGTGTCCATGGCCCGCCCGCCGCGCAGGCGCGTGCCCCGCCGGCGCACCGTGAAGCGGTTGAGCAGCTCGTGGTACGGGACCAGCCCCAGCGAGCCACCGCCCCGCCGGGGCTCCGCCCGTTGCGCTCCGTCCCCGCGCCCCGTCCTCCCCTCGCCCCCTTCCTCCCGCCGCCACACGAATCCACGATGGAGGTACGCGTCCGCCGCTTCAACGAGGTCCTCGCGCCCCGGAGCGAACTGCACGAGCAGCTCCCCCAGGCGCTGGCGTTCGCCCTCGTTCTGGCAGAACACCACCGCGCGCCCGACCTCCCGGGCCAGCCCCACCAGCTCGGCGATCGCCCCGCCCACGTCCGCCGAAAACGCCGGCACGGGCGTCGCCGGCAGCACCAGCCGGGCCTCCGCGCCCGCGGCGCCGCCCGAGAACTGGTTGAGCTCGGCCATCGCATGGAAGCGGGCCTCGAGCACGCGCAGCACCGCCGGCGGACCGATGATCCCCTTGGGGTCGCTCACCCGCTCGTAATACCCGCGCCCCTGCTCCACCACCTCCATCGTCTCCACAAGGAGGGCCACGCCCGAGCGCGGGAGCAGGTCCAGGAAGTTCACCCCCTGGTCGTCGGGGCTCGCGGCGTTCGCGTTCGCCACCGCGAGCTCCACGCGCGGCACCGCCCGGTCCGAGCCCATCGTCGCCAGGTCGATCTCGCTGATCTTCTCGAGCGTGTCGCCGAAGAAGTCGAGGCGGACGGGCGCCCCGCCGCCGGCCGGAAACACGTCGATGATGCCGCCCCGAACCGCGAACTCGCCCGGCTCTTCGATCGCCTGCCCGCGCGAGTAGCCCGCGCCCGCCAGCCAGGCGATCAGCCCGGGCATGGGGCAGGCGCCCCCCGCCTCCAGCGTCCGCGTGAGCCCCTCCAGCCGCGACAGGGCCGGGACGAGCTGCATGAGCGCCTGGATGGGGCAGACCACGACCGTGCCCGGCGTGCTCGCGACGGGCTCCTGCGCCAGGGCGAGAACGGATCGCACCACGCCCAGCCGCTCGCCGAGCTGCTCCACGCTCACCGCGCTCTCACCGGGCAGCACCTCCAGCGCCGCCAGACGCAGCACCGGCGCCCCCAGCGAGGTCAGCTCGTCGAGCATCTCGTCCGCGTCGTCAATGTGGGCGACGACGCACGCGACGTGCCGACCCGTCAGGCGAGCCAACCCCGCCGCCGTCAACGTGCCCGACGACCCGGCCAGCCCGGAGGCCGCCACGCGCCGGCCCATCGCGCAGGCCTGCGCCAGCTCGCGCATCGGACCCGTCTCGCAGAGGGCCTGGAGGATTGGGGAGGGCACCGCGGGCACGAGTCCTTGAGATGCGCAAACGCCCGCGCCCCGCGAAGCGCCACACGGGCCCCGAGGGTCGACGCAGGAGTGCTGAACCGGGCGGATCCTAAGCCGCGGGTGGGCCAACCGCTCAGGGGCGCGGCCCACGCACGCTGTCGCCCGGTGCCTCGGGCAGGCGGACCTTGCCCCCGCCCAGCAGCGTGCCCGTCGCGAACGCCAGGTCCACCTGCGCGACCTGATAGTCCGACAACGCCGACGCTTCCGCCAGCTGGGCCTCGGCGAGCTTGCTCGCGGCGTCGAGCACGTCCGTGCTCGTGCGGCTGCCGATCTCGAACTGACGCTGCTCCCCGGCCAGCAGGCGTGCGTTCAGCATCACGCTCTGCCGCGCCGCCGCGATGCGCTGCCAGGCGGCGTCGAGCTGGTCGGCCGCCGCCAGGACCTCCTGCCGGATCGAGAGCTCCCGCGCCTGGCGCGTGCCCAGGCGCTGCAGCCGCCGCAGCAGGGCCTCGCGCACGCGGCTCTTGGCCTGCTCGTTGCCCAGCGGGATCTGGGCGGTCAACCCCAGCTCCCAATCCTCGAACCGGTTGCGCCCCAGCGTGTGGAAGGAGTCCTGCGTCGATCCCCCCAGCCCGTTGACCCGGTACGTGTAGTCCAGCGTGAGCAACGGGAGGGCGTTGTTCTGCTCCAGGGCGATGGTGGCGGCGTCGCCGGCCAGCCGCAGCTCCAGCTCCAGCATCTCCATGCGCTGCGAGAGCCCCGAGGCGATCAGCACGTCGCGGTCGAGCTCATACGCCACCGGGTCGGGGAGCGTCGCGGTCCGTACCAGCGTGCGCGTTTCGATGGTCAGGCCGGGGAGGTTGATGATCCGCTTGAGCTCGCGCTGCCGGTCCAGCAGGTCGTTCTGCGCCCGCACGATCGCCTCCAGCCGGTCGGCGAGCCCCGCCTCGGCGCGGATCACCTCGATCTCCGGGGCCTTGCCCGACTGGTTCAGGCGATTGGCCTTGTCGAGCTGCGCCGTCGCGAGTTCGTACTGCTGCTGACGCACCTCCAGCGCACGCCGCGCCGCGAACAGACGCCAGTACGCGCGATCCACCGCCGCGAGCTGCCGGATCACCTCGAGCTTGGTCACCGCCGAGGCCGCCTGCGCGTGGTACGCCGCGATCGCGATCGGGGCCGTGGCCGCCCGGCGTCCACCGCCCCGCAGCAGCGGCTGGCTGATGGAGAGGGCCAGGTCGCTGGAATACGCGGGGTTGAGCGTGGCAAACGTGTTGTCCGTGTCGGACTTGGCGAACGGGAGCTGGACCGTCGCCGTCCCGCCCGTGCGCAGCGGGATCGTCACGCCGGGCGTGACGCTCAGCGCCGTGCTCTGGGCCGAGGCCAGCTGGCTGGCGGTGGGGGAGTCGAGGTCCTGGTACCCGGCCCGGAGCGTGAACGCCGCCTCGAAGCGGGCCTCCTCGCGCGTGACGCCCTCACGCGCGATGGCGGGGTCGAGCAGCGTGGCCTTGAGGTCCAGGTTGTTGGTCAGTGCCGAGGCGCGCGCCTCCTCGATCGAGAGCGCGGCGTCGTCGTGAGCCTCGTCCTTCGCGGGCTCGAGCAAGATCGGCAGGTCGACGGACTTGCCCGCCTCGACCTCGACGGAGAGCCCCTTGTCCTCGACGAGACGGAACCCCTTCTTC